>JANOOV010000473.1:0-1792 GCA_031421535.1 Gammaproteobacteria bacterium | reverse complement strand
TCTATAGCGTAGTCCCTCTGCCCATAAGGCCCTTCGGAATCTTACCTCTGGTCCAGTATTACTCGAACGGACGCTGCGCATTATAGCGGATATATCCGTTTTGGAAAGTGGCTTAGATTTAAGTTCGGACTTCATGTGACGCATAAAAGAGCTTGGGATGGCAGAACCCTGAGCGGGCTTTTCAGATTATATAGAAATGGAAGTTTATCTAAACGCCACCGCCCTTGCTTACTCGTTATACCTTCAGGGATAGAGGCTGATTGATCTTCCACTGCGCGCGCCCGCCGGTCTCTCCCACACTCGCATTTTGTGCGGGTCAGTGCGGTGATTTCGACTGCGGCCGTCGAACGACATTCTCCTTTACACTAGTCCTACCCCACCTCGCCCCTGATCGGGAGCAGCCAGTTTGTCCTTTACTGCGCGCATCGAGCGAGCACATTCTGATCGTGCGCGCTCTGCGAGCAAGAAGGACGGCTGGCTGCTCCCGATCTCCCTCACTTCTTAAAGATCAGCCTCGGCTCCGTCATATTCCCCATCGACACCGCCACCAACTCCCACCCGCTTGATCCGAACTCGTTCAGCTTGGTTTGCATATTCTCGGTGTCAGGAAGGACCTCGACGATTTTGTACTGGAACCGTTTCGACTCTTGAGCCTTCGCGGTAAACGGCTGCCCTGTCACCAGCAGAAATGCCAATGCGCTAAGACAGACGCCCGCGATCACCCACGCGGCTGAAAAACGTACGTTCTGCATAAGTCACCTCACTCAGGTTTTTGTTATGGATGCGTCACACGCCAGTTGTACACTATACCTGAGTCCACGTTGAGCGGTATTGACAGGCTACATTGCTCGCCACACTTTTTATCTCGCGCTCCACGAACGCTTGGTTTTGCCAAGCCTATTTCCGGGCACTGGGAAGATCAATTCGTCCCAGACTTGGGAGAACCATGAATTCGAGCAAGTGATCGAGAGTGGGAAACGGACTTGTGCCCAGGCGATGGCTGCTAGGAAGCGCGGGCTTTGGCAAGAGCCGGCGAGTGCGCCTCTATTTTCCTCATGGCCACGCGATCGTAGACCCTTTCACCGCAAGCTGGGCACTCATGAAACTCCAGCCGTGGAACCGAGTATGCTTGGCCATGAAACTTGCCGGTCCACTTCCGCCGAACCTTCTTAATCTTATCGCTGCCGCAGGTGGGACACTTCGTGATGCTCAACATAGGACGCCTCTCAGAGGGCCTTCTTGGAAGAGACGAGGAAGTAGTAGGTGTCCACTTCAACTTCAGATACCAGTTTACCCTTCGTATAAATCAGAAGTCCATTGAGGTTCGTGCTTTGAATCACGTACAGACGCTCTCCTGAACGCGTTCGCCGGATGCTGGTAGAACGGAGCACTTTCGAGATGGCCACCGATGTCAAGATCGACTCGGCTACATCGAGTTCAGTCAGGCTGTCCGCTTCCATCTCAATCCGAGCTTTCTCGCTGAATGCGTAGTTGCCGGCCAATACTGCTCACTTGATTCGAATCAGGATATCGCTCATGGATGCGCGACTCTCCAATTATGCCCTGCCCCCAAATCCACTTTCAGCGGCACCGACAGCCCCAGCTTTTTTCCTGTCGCTTCCATCTCTGTCTTTACCAGATGCTTGGCCTCTTCCAAGTCCTTCTCCGGTACCTCGAAGATCAACTCGTCGTGGACTTGGAGAATCATCTTGGCATGCGGCATCTCATGATGCAGCCGCTGATTCACATCGATCATTGCCACTTTAATAAGATCCGCGGCTGAGCCCTGGAT
>JANOOV010000472.1:0-9729 GCA_031421535.1 Gammaproteobacteria bacterium | reverse complement strand
CTGCCGCCGTGGCGAAACCACGCTGGCGTTTCTCGTGGAGCTGGGTATCGCTCCCCTCGCTGCTGTTGGTGTGGGTCGCCTTCAGTTGGAATGTGCCTTCCTATATCCTGCCTACACCCATCGAGGTGGTGCAGGAAGGTTATGAATGGGCAATTAAAGGTGAGCTGCATCCCCACCTGATCGACAGTTTCACACGCGAACTCATCGGCTTCGGTGCGGCGGTGGTGGTGGCGCTCACGCTGGGATTCCTCGGCGGGTTCTTCCGCCCGTTCCGCGAATACCTCACGCCGCTCAACATGCTGTTCATGTCGATCCCACCGGTCGCATGGGCGCCGCTGATGATGATCATGTTTGGCATCGGCTGGCAGTCCATCGTCGTGGTGATTTTTATTTCCGGCGTCAATCCGATGATCGTCACGATCATGGAGGGCGTATTGCAAATCCAGGGCAATGAAGTGCGCGCCGCGCGCATTCTGGGTGCCAGGCCGTGGCAGCTCTTTCTTTATGTTTATCTGCCAGCAAGTTTGCCGTACATCACTGCCGGATTGCGCATTGGTTTCTCGCAAGCGTGGCGTGCGCTGGTGGCCGCCGAAATGATCGGCGCAGCGTCCGGCATTGGTTGGATGGTGTCGATGGGTGGCGAGATCGGCAACACCGCGCAGGTGATGATGGGCATCGTACTTATTGGATTATTCTCGTGGCTGTTCGAGCGCTTTGGGTTCCGGCAGCTGGAGAAGCGCTACGAAGTATGGAGCCATCAGTAACTATCCCCGGCTCTGCCGGGGCTTTAATTTATACGCCTTTTGAAAGCGGCCTTGCCGTATTTTACTTTGTCGTTACATCGCAGTTCACCACATCGCCTCCGTGCTCAACCCGTGCGCTCTGATCCCCGCTAATACTACGCTTGGGGAATTTTAGATGAATGGATTTTTGCCGATGGTAGCACTGCGCCGGACCATTGCCCGGTGTGCCATACTGCGGGTCGCGACAATAAATTCGGGATCAAAACATGAGCCAACTAAACGCTTCCTGGTTTCGATACGGCGGGCTGTGGGTGGGTTTGTGGGTGGTATTGGTAACCAGTGCTCATGCTGATCTCATATTGTCTGCACCACCGCGCGAAAGCGCCGAAGAAGCCAAGCGTACCTATGAGCCCTTGGCCAAATTTTTTACCGAAATAACCGGCGAGCCGGTGGTTTATCTGCAGCCGCGCGACTGGCTCGAGTACACCACTGAAATGCGCAAGGGGAGCTACGACTTTATTTTCGACGGGCCGCATTTCGCGGCGTGGCGTATCAAACACATGAAGCATGCGCCCTTGGTCAAGCTGCCCGGAACGCTGGATTTTGTCGTGTTGGCGCGCTTCGATGATAAACGTATCAACAAACTCCGCGACCTGGTGGCGCTGCCCATGTGTGGCTTGCCGTCGCCCAACTTGGGAACCATGACGGTGATGGCGGCATTTACCAATCCGGTGACACAACCCGACATCAAAGAAACCAAAGGTGGTTTCGACGACGTTATCAAAAGCTTCGTTGCCGGAACTTGCCGCGCCGCAATCGTGCGTGACGCCGGGTTCAAAAAATTAACCGACGCAGAAAAACAACGATTTAAAGTGATCTTCAAAAGCCTGTCGTTTCCCAATCAAACCGTCACGGTGAGTGATCGGATCAAGCCCAAGATGCGCCAAAAACTAATGGCGGCCTTGACGACCAAAAAGGGGCTTGCACCCGCAGAAATCCTGTTTAACGAATTCAGCAAAACCGCCAAATTTTTTATCCCCGCGCAAGCAGAGGAATACCAAGGCCTGGAAGAGGTGCTGGAAGGCGTGGTGTGGGGTTGGTGATTTTTTGGGTATATAATGCGCCCCCAAGATTTTTCGATGGCCCGTCGTTAACCGCATTAACAGGAGCGCAGCAATGAATCTGGACCGCGTTACATCCGGCAAGGACGTACCCAACGACATTAACGTCATTATTGAAATCCCCGCACACAGCGAGCCCATCAAATACGAAGTGGACAAAGACACCGGCGCCATGTTCGTAGACCGCTTCATGGCCACCGCCATGCACTACCCGGTGAACTACGGTTACGTTCCGCATACCTTGTCGGAAGACGGTGATCCGGTGGACGTGCTGGTGGTTGCGCCGTTTCCGTTGCGCACCGGCATTGTGATCCGCTGCCGCCCGGTCGGCATGCTCAACATGACGGACGAGTCCGGCGTGGACGCCAAGATTATTGCCGTGCCGGTAAAAAAGCTCACGCCGTTATATGACCGCATTAACACTTATCTGGATTTACCGCAGCAGCTGCTCGACCAGGTCGCGCACTTTTTTGAACATTACAAAGACCTGGAACCTGGCAAATGGGTCAAAGTTGAAAGCTGGGTCGGTGCGGAAGACGCGAAAGCCGAAATTGTCGCTGGCATCAAACGTTTCCAGGCCGTGCCGGAAAAGCCGTTCTTCTAGTGCAGTGCTTCGTAAATAACAGGATTGATAAAACGGATGGATTTTGTCGCAGGGCAAGGCGCGACGACGAGTCATAGCCGTAGCTATGGCGAGGAGTTGCAACGCGGCCCTGCGGCAAAAGACGCCGTTTTATGTTCCGTTATTTGCGCAGCACTGCACTACCCCCCCGTTACCGGCGGAAAAAACGCCACCTCGTCGCCATCGTTCACCGGGTCGCCCGGTTGCGCATAGTCCATGTTGACCGCCATCAGCGCATTGGGCGGGAACTCCGCATTATGTGTCGCGACCCGCCACACATCGGCGACAGTCGCAATGCCGTCGGCGGGAATTTCGTCCTGCGCACGTGCCAGACGCTCACGCAGGCTTGCAAAGTATTTTACGGTGATGGTCATGACGCTCGTCCGTCGATAGCTGAACGCCTATACTTGCGCAAGTCGGCAACGATACACAAGGATCCGGGCGTGGCGGAGTTAACTCATTTTAATAGCGCGGGCGAAGCGCACATGGTCGATGTTGGCGCGAAACCCGAAACCGAGCGGCGCGCCGTCGCCCAAGGCCGTATCGTGATGCAAGCGCCGACGCTGGCGCGCATTCTCGCTGGTACCCAAGCCAAGGGCGATGTGCTGGGCATCGCCCGCATCGCGGGCATTATGGCCGCGAAAAAAACCGCCGATTTGATTCCGTTATGCCATCCCCTTCCGCTCACCCACGTCGAGATCGACTTCACCGCGCAACCCGACACACCGGCTATTTTATGCCGCGCCACCGCCGCAACGCGCGGCCGCACCGGCGTGGAAATGGAAGCGCTTACCGCTGTGAATGTCGCCCTGCTGACCATCTACGATATGTGCAAAGCCGTGGATCGCGGCATGACGTTGCAGGACATCGGCTTGCTGGAAAAATCCGGCGGCAAGTCCGGCCTCTGGCGGCGGGCAGAGGTGTAGCACTACTCGTGTAGTGATGCACTCTTGACTGGAAGCAAAAGAAATAGGCTGGGCGACACCAAAGCACCCTTCCCCCATTGCAGGGGGAGGGAACTCTCCGTTCGAGCGATCTTGCCGTAACCAAAAATAAATTCCAAACCGCGTGCAACACCACTAGTAGTCCGTTCCTCCAAAAGGCTTACAAATGAAACCGATGGATTTTTTTGCCCTGAGAGGCGTAGACCCGCCGCCGCACTTATTGTGCGGCAAGGGGCTGCAACGATGCAGGGCGAAAAAAGACGCGGTTTCATGTAAGCCTTTTGGCGGAACGGACTACTAGATCATGCCATCACACGACCACCATCAGCATCCCGAGCATCATGCCCACGCGAAGGGCGGGAGTCGCACTCCGCTTGTCTGGGCGCTGGTGTTGACTTTTTGTTTTGCAATTATTGAGGCGCTTACCGGCTGGTGGTCCGGCTCGCTGGCCTTACTGGGCGACGCCGGTCACATGGTGTCCGACAGCGCCGCGTTGGGATTAGCATTGTTGGCGGCGTGGATCGCGCAACGCCCGCCGTCGGCGACCCATACCTACGGCTTTGGCCGCATTGAAACTCTCACCGCATTCGCCAACGGCCTGTTGATGATCGTCATCGTCGTCGCCATCGTGGCGGCGGCGATTGACCGGCTGCAACATCCGCAACCCGTACAGGGTGGCGCGGTGATGGCCGTCGCGACCTTGGGATTGCTGATCAATATCGCAGTACTGCGGATGCTGCATCGCGGTGAACAGACACTCAATACGCGCGGTGCGGCATTGCACGTGATGGGCGACCTGCTGGGCTCGGTCGCGGCCATCGTGTCGGGCGCCGTCATTTACTTTACCGGCTGGATGCCGGTCGATCCGATCCTGTCGATGGTGATCTGCGGACTGATTCTGGCAACCAGCATTAACCTGCTGCGCGAGTCTTTGCACGTGATCCTCGAAGGCGTGCCGACCCACCTGCATCTGCGTGAAGTGGGTGCGGCGATGGCCCGCGTGCCGGGTGTTATCTCCGTCCACGACCTGCACATCTGGATCATGGGCAACGGCCAACCGGCGTTGTCGGCGCATGTGGTGATCGGCGACCTGGCGCAGTGGCCGGACATCCTCGCGCAACAACTGCACCTCCTCGACAAACACTACCGCGTCGAGCATGTCACTCTGCAACCCGAGCTGCGCGCCGCAGCACCGCCTTTGGTACAGGCGATACGCGAACCACATACCTAAGGCAGCGCGGTCGGGCGCCATGAGATATCCGCTAAGTAACTTTCGCCTTGCGCACCCCGGGCTCACGCCGCAGTTTGTGAAACACCGCCGGGCGCCACGGCCGCATCGCGACAATCATACTGACCTGATCGCGCTGTTCCAACGGCAGGTGCATATCGGTTTCATTTAATTCTCGATACTCGCGTTCCAAGCGTCGGGCGTGACCGGCAAGTTTGCGTGCCGATACTTGCGACAGCATTCCTGACAGCACCATCCACACTTCGCCCGGACGATCAAAGTCGCTGTGCAAAAATTCGTCGCGCAAACGCTCCACAAAAAAGCGCTGGATGGGGCCGTTTTTACGCCAGGAAAAATTCGGCGCGATCAGGAGTTTGATGCGGTTCTTCGGCAACAATTCGATCAACTTCAACTTGTCCAACTTGGCGAGTTGATGCACCAGCTCCGGCTCGGAAAAATGGTAGTGCAAGCACTGCAAGTCAGCGCCTACAACGGCACCCCTACCGGCGAACACGTTACCCTCACCTTCTCCGGCGCAACGCCACCGTTGTCGTTCAACCTGCCGGGCAAAGACAGCGACCTGATCCTCGGCCGCAAAGACGTCGGTGTGATGTACCAGTTCACGGCGGAAATAAAGCAGACAATGTTTACGTTAAAACCTCCCGCGATGGTCGGAGATCGCCCCACTCACGCCAATTTAGCAGGCTCGGACTATACTGCCTAAAACGAGATCAATGACTACCATGAACGCCGACATCAACAATCTGCTGAAAGAACTCAAGCCCGGTCTTCAGTCGCTGTACGGCAGCCGCCTGCACGGCGTTTATCTCTACGGCTCGTGCGCGCGCGGGGAAGCCGGTCGCGAGTCCGACGTGGATATACTTGTCGTGCTCGACATTATTCCGTCCTACTCCGCCGAAGTGGATCGCACCAGCACGCTCATTGCCACGCTTGCGCTCAAGTACGCCGTGAGTGTCAGCCGCGTATTCGTAACGCTGCACAACTGGCAACAAGGACAGACTCCATTCCTCCTCAACGCGCGCGAAGAAGCGGTCGCGGCGTGAAGCTCGAAACACAACAACTTCTCGACAAAGCACTACGCGCGCTCGACGCAGCGCAAACACTCCTCGATCGCGGCGATGCCGACTTCTCAATTGGCCGCGCCTACTACGCGATGTTCTACATCGCCGAAGCCTTGCTGCACGAACAAGACTTGCGCTCGCGCAAGCATAGCGGCGTAATCGCCCTGTTCGGTTCAACCTTCGCCAAGACCGGCGTGATGGACGCCAAATTCCACCGCTGGTTACTCGACGCCTTCGACAAACGCATCCTTGCCGACTACGGCGTCGATGCCGTGCTCACGCACGAAGACAGCGCGCAGATGATCGCGCAGTCACGGGAGTTCTGGGAGGCGGCGCGACGCCTGCTAGTATCAACTGGGTGAATCGAGGTGCGTGCGTATTCCTGGGTTGCAATTGATCCGTGCCCCTAACTCGTGACGAAGTGTTAGTCGAATGCAAACTCCTCGTGGGCGCAGGGAGGCAAGGTTGTTGATCGAGCATCTGGAATGTCGTAAATGGAGTCTGACTCCAATGGAACGACTCCACTCTTTCAGGCGGCTAATTTTTTTAGGGAATTGTCTACACTAGGTACCGCCGAGCGTTTCGGCAGCTTTAAAGTATCCGAGAAAAAAAATGCTTCAGTTCCTTTGTACGCGGTAGCTGCGTTGTACTGTAAATCGTATAGAAAGAACCTTCTTCTCGAATAGTAACTTAGGATTTCTGCCGCACTATCGTAGGAAACAACCCAATGGTGTTTGATTTCACGTTGGATGACCCGAGCAATTCGTGCGTGGTCTTCTGGTACATAGTGGTTTAGATATAGCCTATCCGCCTTGTGAAAGTACGGCGGGTCACAATAAACAAGGGTGTTTTTCGGCAACTTTGGCGTGTACTCACGAATAAATCTTTCAGCATCCCAATTTTTTATAGCTATCGACTTTTTCATGGAAGCAATCGCTTCAATACGTTTGATCAATTCGTTACGTGTGAACCGCGCATCCATTTTCCATCGCCCATCTTGTTTTAGACCGCCAATTAAGCCTCCTGAAACAATTCCGGAACGATTGCATCGGTTTAAATAAAACATGCTGAAGCCGACATCGATTTCGTCATATTCGTCTGCGTGCGAGAAGATTTCCTTTTGACGCCGCCACTCGTCTACGGTTAACGACGCTCGTGAAATACGACTGCACAACATTTCTGGTTTAGTCAAAACAGATCGCCAAAACGCATAAACACCGGGGCACGTGTCGTTCAAATGAATATGTGAAACGTTTCCATTCAATAATAGGTCTATAGCGATACCAGCGCCGCCAGCATATGGTTCTGCATAGTGCCCATCTGCCAAATGGTTCTCTGCCAGTATTTCCGAGATGAATGGAGCAAGCTTTTGTTTGCCACCTGGATAACGCAAGGGGGTCTTGTAACGACTCATAGTCTATGTCTCTCTGATTTATCAAATGGCGGGAAATTAGGAATTAGCGATTCATCTCTTCAAGTAGCGGGAAAATATTGCCGAATACGGTACATATGTGCGTCTCGTCAACGGTAAATTTTGGATTGTGTACGAGTTGATTCATCGACATAGCGGAAAGAATACCCTCGCTCTTACCGATTTCGGTTATCGCTCCGTGTAGCATTTTTGCCATTGGCCTATCTGTACTGTTTTTTGTTAAGTGGTTATTTATATCCCGGAGGATATCTACCAATGTTCGATCCTCGCCAGTTGCTTTGGTGGATTTGGGGCCGTTTGCCGCAGAATGATCTGAGCAATATGCTTTGGCTGATATCTCGAACATACTTCTCAGAAGAAAACAAAAGGCATGCGGGTGCTTCTTGAGTGTGAGTAATCTGGCCTCCTTAATCAGGGTCATGAGTTTTTCTCGATTTTTCCCCCGAGGGGCAAAGTTTTTTAACGCTCGCATAACAGCCTTGGGGTCGTCCGACGAGACGGCTTTTGTTTTCTTCTCGACGCCAGAGGTTTTTGTAGTATTCGCCGGTATTTCCTTCGAAATTTCTGTTGTACCGGTTGAATTCGATTGGCTTCTCGTTCCAGATGTCGTCGAAGAGGTGCCAACGGCCTTCGGAAGTGCGGGGATGCCGTAAGCTTCACCGAAATCCTTAGTTGCATCGCGTAATTGTTTGAAGCCAAGTACCTCCAATCCAATGTTTTTAAGTATATTTTCCAACTCGGTTTTGTACCTAATTTTCGTTGGATACAGATCAGAGAGTTCACGAGCTGATGCTACGGCAAATCTCGGAGCGAGCTTCTTTATGGCTTCATCTAATACCGTTAAATAATATTCGCCGCCCCACCGTTCGGTTTGTTGTGCGCTAACGTTCTTACCGTTCGATAGATACTTTTCAAGAAGATCCAATGCCGGCTCGCTCATCCCACTCTTGTCGCGATTATGACGCGCTCTTGCTACTGCGTTCCACACGTCACGTCCGGCCTTTTCACCTTTGCCGTGTGTTCGTGCAACGATTTTATCTACAAGATCAGATTCAGCCGGTTCATAGATCGCACATGGCACTTCTTTATTGGAATCCTTCCATTCTTTCGAGATGTTGGTGATTTTTTCTTCAATATGAGAAGGAAGAGTTTCCTCGTTTAGTTTGATATAGCCGTAAATTAGCTTTAGTGCCCCGATACGGCGATTACCTTCTTTAACTAGAGTTTTGCTTCCATCCTTTCCGCTCAGTAAGACAATGATGTTTTCAGTCGGGTGGTATCCATCTTCCAACAGGCTCTCCATCAGCGCCCAAAACATGCCTGGCCTTATAGAAATCATCGCATGTACTGCGCTAGCTTCGTCCTTCTGCGGAACCGTTCGAAAATTGTTTAGATCGAGCTTTAATTGTTTGATCGAAAGAAGACTAGTTGTTGGCATACTTTCTCCTACGTACATTGCGGGGGAAATAGGGGTAGTCACTATGCGCCGTCTCGATCAATTCGCTGATCGAGACTCGTTTTGTAATCGGCTTTGTTGTCTTGTTGGACCAACCGTTTTGGCACCAACGTTTTCATTTTTATGTTGGGGAAAGCCTAGCATAAGGATCAGCAGAAGCCAGGGTTAGGTCTTGCACCACATTCCCGCCGATACGTTACGGCTGAAGCTTTCTCGAACGAAACTCTCGCTGCACTGCATCCAAAAGCGCGGTGGCTTGTTCGATTACCCATTGCGCTTTTTCTGCGGATACCTCGTCGCCGGTATAGTCGGCGATCAGCCGAATCTCGGCGGCGCGGTTCAATGCCTTACCCAGTGAAACCGGCAGGCGCCCGGTCTTGATAATGTGGGGACTGAAAGCGGATATCGGGCCGCTATGGGTTTTTGTGGTGGCAGCATCGGCGGGGCGCTCGACCAAAGCAGGAGCTTTGCCGATGCGACGGCGCGCTCCGCTTTCGCGATCAAGTCGCTCGCTTTCAAAGCTGTATTCCTTCGCGGTTGATGCTGCGAAGTAACGCGGGATTGCTGTAACTCTCGGGGTGTTCCCACTCGTCTTCCCAAACGGGAAGCGGCTGTATCAGTACGCCTGTTTCCAATAGCACATCATAGGCGATGTCCGCCAACGCGAGCTTGGTATCGAGAAACTGACCACGCTGGCCGCGCAACAGCACGGCGACATCGGCGTCGCTGTCCGGCCGGTGATTTCGGCGCGCGCGGCTGCCAAAGAGAATTGCGCCCAAGTAGTTGTATTGACCCGACACCTTGGTTATGAAGGTGCGTACTGCGTGTGCGGTTTGGGGGTCGATGTCCGCGATTTCAGTCATTGCATTTCCTCAAATTCGCTACATGTAAAACCAGTCAAGACATCATATCGGCAGTGGGCGTGTACTTCCAACGGTGCGGCACCGGTTAAATGATGAAAATGTCACGAAAGCTCGAACGCGAAGCCGAAACAGAAAATTAACGTCGGCTGACGAAACTGCGAAATCCCGCTAGGCTTCATGCGCAGACCACAACATCAGGTAACGGGGGAACCATGTACGGATTGATGCGACTACTACT
>JANOOV010000471.1:0-10801 GCA_031421535.1 Gammaproteobacteria bacterium | reverse complement strand
TGCTGGGCAATTTACTGGGTGACGTGCTGCGGCAGCACGCGGGCGAACACGTTTTCGATGCGGTCGAAACGCTGCGTACCGAGCATATCCGCCTGCGCAAGCGCGACAACGCGCGCAAACGTCGTGAACTGACCCGTCTGCTGGGTTCGCTCGACGCGGAAACACTCACCCACGTGGTGCGCGCGTTTTATACCTACTTCAGTCTGGCCAACATCGCCGAAGAGTCGTATCAACATCACCAGCGTTACAGCCAGGAACGGCTCGACGGTCCGTCGTGGAGCGGTTCGTTTGATCTCACGCTGCAGGAATTGCTGCGTCAAGGCGTATCCGGGCAGCAAATCCAGGCGCTGCTGAATCAACTGGTGTTCATGCCGGTGATCACCGCGCATCCGACCGAATCCAAACGCCGCACCATCATGGAAGCGCTGCGACGCATTTTCTTGACGGCCGAAGAACTGGACGATCTGCGCTTGAGTCAACGCGAGCTCAATGCGGTGATTCAGCGCCTGGGCAGCGAGATTCAAATCCTGTGGAAGACCGACGAAGTGCGCGCCAGCCGCCCCAGCGTGCGCGATGAAATTTCCAACGGCTTGTATTACTTCCGCGAAAGCCTGTTCAAAGCGGTGCCGACGATGTACCGCACGTTGGAAGAGGCGATGGATCGCGTGTACGGCTTCGTCGCGCCGGAAGGCAAGCACGGCATCGTGGTGCCGAGCTTTCTGCGCTTCGGTTCCTGGATCGGCGGTGACCGCGATGGCAACCCCAATGTCACGCCGCAAACCACCGTCGCCGCCGTGCGCGTGCAGGCGCAGGAGATCCTGCTGGAATACCTGCATCGCCTGCGCAACCTGAATCTCGTGCTCACCCATTCCAGCTTACTGTGCACACCCACCGGCGACTTGCTGGTGAGTTTATCGGCCGACGATCAATACGCGGAAAAAGCCTTCGCCGAAAAACCCGAGCGATTTTTACAGGAACCCTACCGACGCAAATTGCGCGTAATGCGTTATCGCCTGGAGCGCAATCTGGTCGCACTGAAGCGTCGCCTGCAGGGCGAAGAGGTCACCACCTCGGCGCACGCTTACAGCTCGGAGCGGGAAATCCTCAGCGACCTGTACGTGATGCGCGATTCGCTTATCAGCCACGGCGACGCGAACATCGCCAACGGCGAACTGAAAGATCTGATCCGTCTGGTCGAGACCTTTGGCTTGCAACTGCTGCATCTGGACCTGCGCCAGGAATCCACGCGCCACACCGACGCGGTGGCTGATTTGCTGCGCTATCACTTAGCGGGTGCAGACTACGCGCAACTGGCCGAAGACCAGCGCCTACAGATACTGACCGACGCCATCACGCGCGGCGCGCCGGTGATTATCGACGAAGGTGCGTTGTCCGATGCGACGCGCGAGACCGTCGAGGTATTTCGCACCATGGCGCAGATGCAACGCGAAATCAGCCCAAAAGTGTTTGGTCATTACGTGATCTCGATGACGCACGCCGCCAGCCACGTGATGGAAGTGATGTTCCTCGCTCACTTCGCCGGACTGGCAGGGCGCGGCGCACAGGGCTGGTATTGCCATATTCGCATCAGCCCGTTGTTTGAAACCATCGAAGATCTGGCGCACGTCGAGCCGGTTATGACGGCGCTACTGGACAACCCGGCGTATGCATCGTTGCTGGAAGCCTCCGGCAACAGCCAGGAAATCATGCTGGGTTATTCCGACTCCTGCAAAGACGGTGGCATTCTCGCGTCATCGTGGATGTTGTATCAGGCGCAAAAACGCATCACGGCGGTTGCAGCGCAGCGCGGTATCCAGATGCGGATTTTTCATGGTCGCGGCGGCACTGTGGGTCGCGGCGGCGGGCCCACCCATGAAGCGATACTGGCGCAGCCGCCCGGCACCGTGCACGGGCAGATCAAATTCACCGAGCAGGGCGAGGTGTTGTCATTTAAATACAGCAACGCCGAAACTGCGACCTACGAACTCACCATGGGCGCGACCGGCCTGATGAAAGCCAGCGTGGGTGTAGTGCATGCGCCGACCGGCGACGCGCAAATTTACCTGGATATCATGGACACGCTGTCGCGCGCAGGCGAGCGCGCGTACCGCGCACTGACCGACGATACTCCGGCGTTCTTCGACTATTTTTACGACGCTACGCCGGTGCGCGAGATCGGCATGCTGAATATCGGCTCGCGCCCCTCGCATCGCAAAAAATCCGACCGTTCGAAAAAATCCATCCGTGCCATTCCGTGGGTGTTCGGCTGGGCGCAATCGCGCCACACCTTGCCCGCCTGGTTCGGCGTGGGCTCGGCGCTCGAACACTGGAGCACGGCGCGCGATCACGACCTGCACACACTACAACGCATGTACCGCGAATGGCCGTTTTTCAAGGCGTTGTTGTCGAACATCGAAATGTCGTTGTTCAAAGCCGACATGGACATCGCGCACCAATATGCGCAATTGTGCGGCGACCCGAATACCGCACAAAGCATTTACGCAACGATCCACGCGGAATACACTCGCGCGGTGAAATACGTGTTGCTGGTGACGGGCAACAAAGTGCTGGTGAAGGAAAATCCGACACTGTTGCTGTCCCTGTCACGACGCAACCCCTATCTGGATGCGCTGAATAATATCCAGCTCTCGCTGCTGCGTCGCTACCGCGACGAGTCGCGCGATGAAACCGAACGCCAGGGCTGGCTCAATCCCTTGCTGCGCACCATTAACGCGATTGCGGCGGGCATGCGCAACACCGGCTAACAGAAGGCGCCCTGTGATCGACTTCGAGTCATGATTCCACCCGCCATCGAAGTGCTTCGCGCCACTGCGCACGACTGGCCCGCGCTTGCCGAGTTTTACGCGCGTCAATTCAGCGAACGTCTGCGCCTGAACGATGCACGGGCATGGCAGTGGGAATTTCTGGAACAGCCCGGCGATGGGCGTCAGATACCGTTTTTCGTGCTCAAGGTTGACGGTCGTATCGAAGGCGCCATCGGCTATTTGCAGTTCGAGCTGCGTGCGGGCGATGCAAGTTTTGCGGCGATCCATCCGGTTAATTATTTCGTCAATCCGCATTACAAAGGTCTGCCGGCGCTGCGCTTGTTCCGCGCGATGTTACAGGAGGGACGGATTGTCATCGGTTCTTACGTTTCGGATGACGCGCGGCGGCTGCTGCACAAATCCGGTTTCGTCGATTTTGCCGCGCATGTGCACGGCTACCATCTGGGTTTGCGGCTGACGTCGCACACCAATCCGCGCAGCGGGTTGATTTGGCTGGGGCGGCGCATTTGGGAATCGGTGTTACGCGGATACATCGGAAGCAAGCACCGCCCGCTGACCTATCGCATCGAGAATGAATTAAACGATACGTTACTGGAAATTGCCGGGACATGGTCGCCCCCCAGCGTGGGCATCCGCAAAACAGCGGAGTATTTGCGCTGGCGTTATGCGCGCAGCCCGGTGTTGAATTGCCGCTACCTGTGGCAGTTCGACAACCGCGTGCCTGTGGGTCTTGCCGTGCTGCACCTCGATCCGCATGAACACGCGGCGGTGTTGCTCGACCTGACTGCCGCGACCTGGCAACCGGATCAATGCGCCGGTATGATTTTGGAAACCATCCGGCACGCGCGCGCGAACGCGCTGGACATGTTCGCCACCCATTGCATGAGTCCGGTGGTGGACGCAGTGCTGCGGCGCATCGGTTGTGGCCGGGTCACGAGCGACCTGGGATTCATGCTTTACAGCCCGGGCGCCGAAAGTAAAAAAATCCTTGCCGACGCCAAGAGTTGGCATTTTATGATCGGCGATACCGACCGCTACTGAACGAGCCTTATGATCAACGCACTCAAACATCGTCTGCGCGGCTTTCTGGCCCGCAAACACGCATTGATCCTGACTTATCACAGCATCCAGCAGCAACCCTTGCCGTTTCCGGTCTGGCATCATCTCGACGCTGCACGCTTCGAAGCGCACATCGCCTATCTCGCGCGCCACTTCCGTTGCGTGCCGTTGTCTACGTTGCTGGGTGAAATGGCCACCGGCCGGATCGCACCTTATACCGTGGCGCTCACCTTCGATGACGGTTACCGCGACAACCTGACCGTCGTGCTGCCGGTGTTGCAGCGTTTTCGTGTGCCCGCGACGCTGTTCGTGACCACCGGCTTCGTCGGCGGTACGCAACTGTTGTGGCCCGAGCAAATCGCCTGCATGCTCGCACTGACACAGGTGCCGGTTCTCGATTTCGCCGACACGCGCTACACGCTCGCCGACCATGCGCAAAAAGGCAGCGCCTACCGCCAACTGGCGCGCGTGTTCAAAAACACTCCGCCGGACGACATCCCGGCGCAATTGGCCCGGTTGCGGCAACACGCCGGAGTCACGACGCAGCAGCTGCACGCAAGCGCCTGGCACCAGAGCCTGCAACCCCTGAGCTGGAACGAAGTGCACACGCTGCGCGACAGTGGATTATTTGAATTCGGTGCTCACACCATCACGCACCGTCGCTTGAGCGCGTTGCCGGACGCAGAAGCCGAACGGGAAATTACCGAACCGAAACGGATACTGGAACAGCAGCTCGGGCCGATCCGTTATTTCGCCTACCCCCACGGCAGCACGGGAGACTTTACCGACCAACACCGCGCGATGGCGATGCGTGCCGGATACACTGCCGTATTCACCGCCGACAGCCAGACCATAACGTCGCGCACCGACCCCTACGCGGTGCCACGCGCGGGCCTGGGTGCCGAAATGACACAAGAGGAATTTGCCTACCTGCTGCACGGCGGCGTCGCACGCGCGAATGCCGCTGCGGGATAAGCTACGGCATAGTTCGTACGGATTCGCGTTGCGCCATCGTTTTCGCCAAGCTGTCCTAACCCATCGTCCAAACGGACGCGGACTACTTCGACGTGACTGCCAGACTATGAGAAAATCCGCCTGCCAATTTGAGACAGGAAATATTGCTGCATGAAGCCGCAAGCGTTTGACCGGCGTAAGCATGTATACAAAAACGACGCCTTTGCCGAGTTGGTAAAAGATGCGATCAGATTCTTTAACGGCACGCCGGTTCACACACTTCCACCGCCAGAATCATTCCTGGGAACAGGGGTGTACGCCCTGTATTACACAGGGCGCTTCCCGCTGTATAAACGCTATGCGGAGCTAAACCGCCTTTCCTACGGCTACCCCATCTATGTGGGCAAGGCGGTTCCAAAAGGATGGCGGCAAGCTCGCTCGTCGGACAACGCACTCAATCAATCGCGCGAACTGATCGGCCGCCTTCGCGAACACAGCAGGAGTATTACCCTAGGCGCTGGCCTGTCGCTTGAGGATTTCATGTGCCGCTTCGTCATTTTCGAAGACGTAGGTTCGGACATGATCAGCACCATCGAGGCGGCCCTGATTAAACTGAGTCTGCCGCTTTGGAATACAGCCGTTGACGGGTTTGGTAATCACGACCCTGGAAGTGGTCGATATGAACAAGCCAAGTCAGATTGGGATGTTATTCACGAAGGCAGAGCTTGGGCGAATAAGTGCAATGGAGCGCATGCAGAAAAAAGCGCCATCGTTTCCAAAATACGACTTCACCTGAAGCGCCTGGGGTCGTCGCGATGAAAACCTTGGAAATATTTTCAGGCGCTGGCGGGCTGGCCAAAGGCCTGGAGTTAGCTGGTTTTGAGCATGCAGCCTTCGTTGAGTTTAATCGGCATGCTTGCGCTTCACTCGCTGAAAATTTTGACTCGGCGCGGGTTTTCTTTGGCGATATTAAAGACTTCGATTTAGACACCCTTGAGCAAATTGACATCGTTGCGGGTGGCCCGCCATGTCAGCCGTTTTCATTGGGTGGCAAGCACCGGGCGAATCAAGATAGCCGGGACATGTTCCCCTACGCCATACGCGCTATTGAGCGGCTCGCACCTAAAGCATTTGTTTTTGAAAATGTAAAAGGCCTGTTGCGCGAGACTTTTTCCGACTATTTTGAATACATCATTCTAAGGCTAAGTTACCCCGATTTTGCACCAAGTAAAAACGCAGATTGGGGAAGTCATCTTGACAAGCTTCGTACGATCGAAAAATTTTCCTATATTGGAAAAAAATACCACGTTCAGTACAAGCTATTAAATGCCGCAGATTTTGGGGTGCCGCAAACCCGCGAGCGGGTTGTCATCGTCGGCACACGCTCCGACCTCAAAATGTCCTGGTCATTCCCCGCAGCAACTCACTCGGAAGACCGGCTGCTTTGGGATATGTACGTCACGGGCGAATACTGGGATCGCCACAAAGTGGCTAAGTCAGCGCAGCCTGTTTTAGATGTGCTCGTGAAAGAAAAAATATCCCGGCTTGAAGATAAATACGGGATGTTTGAACCCGAGTTGCAACCGTGGAAAACAGTACGGGATGTTTTATCCGATACGCCAGACCCAGATTCAGATCACGGAATAATCGACCACCTATTTCGAGATGGCGCGCGCACTTATCCTGGTCATACGGGAAGTGATTTTGATTGGCCGTCAAAAACAATTAAGGCCGGAGGGCATGGTGTGCCCGGCGGGGAAAACATGATCCGCTTCAACGATGGGCGTGTTCGCTATCTCACTATATTTGAGGCGAAACGGATACAAACATTTCCCGATGACTTTGTTATTAAAGGTGCATGGGGTGAAGCCATGCGCCAAATCGGGAATGCGGTGCCTGTGTTGCTCGCAGAGAAAATAGGTCGCGCGTTAGCAATGAAACTAAACGATGCCCAACGATGCCTTCCAGTGGACGCGCTAAAAGTGACTCGCCGCTGAAGGCGGATGTTAAGCCGCAGAAGCAACTTTCAACGTAATCGTGCACGACTATCGGAGACTATAAAATGTCAGCGCACCGTGATTTTTACCGTATGCGACGGCTGGCCGAACGTGCCCAGCTCGTCCTGGAACATTTGCCACCCAAAATCATAAATACCCGGCTGGACAGGGGCCACGGCGTTAAATAAAAATGTTTTGAATTCGCCGGGCTTCACTTCTTCTTTCGGATTGAGTTCCACGCGATCCAGCAGCCAGGTCAGGTTGTTGGCCGGTTGTTGCGCGGTGAGCCGGTACGGGCCGGGCTTCCACGCTGTGGTGCCGACGTTTTTGAACATGACCTTGACTTGAAAGCTGCGACCGCCCTCCAGTACCGCATAAGGTGTAGGCGCGTTCACCAGACCGGCAATTTCCTGCAACACAAATTCCGCGTCGTTGCCGCGACCGGCGCCGCCGACCACCACGCGCTGGTTTGGCGTGCGCTCGCCGAAAAAGCCTAATTTGTCCTGATGCAGCTGCCACTGAAAATCGTATTCACCGGCACGCAATGGGGCAGTGATTTTAAAGCGTATGGTTGCAACTTCACCCGGCGGCACTGCACGGTCGCCGTCAAGTTTCACGCGGTCGGCGCCCCAAGTGCGGTTGTTGGCCGGATTCTGCGCGACCAACATAAATCCGCTGCTCGTGGACCAAGTGGTTTTGCCCAGATTCTTGAATTGCACCATCACATGGTATTCACCCCCGGTGTTCATGGCCGAAGGCACCACCTGTGAAATGAACTTCACGCGACTCGATCCGCCCTCCACCACCACGCGATGCGCCGGTGTGGGTGGGCCGAAAAAATGTTCGCCGTGCTGCATCTGCCATTGGAAATCATGCGTGCCGGATTGCTGCGGCGCAGTCACGCGGAATTTAAAAGTTGCGGTGTCGCCGGGCGCGATTTTCTCGGCGTTTTCCAGTTCCACACGCGGTGTTGACCACAGGCGATGGCGGGTGACCAGCGCATAACCCTGGGCGCGACTCCAGGTATTTCCGCCGGCGTTTTTAATTTTCACCGTCACGCTGTAACTTTGGCCCATCTCCATCGCTTCGGGTGCATCGGCGCTGATGATTTCGGCGCGATCACCCGCCGCACCGGCCTCGGGTTCAGCTGCAACGCCGGGGTTACCGACCAGACACAGCGACAGTGCGAGTGCAAAACGGCTTGAGAACCACGAATGAGTGAAACGCATAGTTGAATCCATTTAATAGCGAAACCAATGATTGAGATTTTGGCCCAGCATTATATGTAGCACAGACGGGCGTGTTGTGCCGACCATCGCCCTAATACACGCAGGCGATTTTTCCGTCCTGCCCCGCGCAGACTGAAAAAATCCGCAGGTGCGACGCTCAGCTTCGGTATTACATCGGCGCATTCAGAATCGACATGAGTGCAAGGTGCCGGAGCTTGCGGCGGCTAGCCATCGCACTCATCTCTTTAGGCAGGGCGGGCAGCCGCGATGAAATCGGCAAATTCGCGTACCGGCAACGGTGTGCTGAAATAAAAGCCCTGTGCTTCATCGCAGTGCAGCGATTTCAAATAATCCAGTTGCGCCCGGGTTTCGATGCCTTCTGCGGTGACGCGCATGCGCAGGCTGCGCGCCAGCGCCACGATGGCCGCCGTGATCGCCGCATCGTCCGGATCCTCGGCAATGTCTTGCACGAAGGAACGGTCGATTTTTATGGTATCGATCGGTAAGCGCTTGAGGTAACTCAGCGATGAGTAGCCGATGCCGAAGTCATCAATCGAGATGTGCACACCGTCGTTATGCAACTCACCCAGAATACTGACGGCGGCATCCATGTTTTCGACCAGCAATCCTTCGGTAATCTCAAGTTCCAGGCGCGCCGGATCAAAACCGGTGGCCTGCAATATGGCGCGAAATTGCTGCACCAGATCTTTTTGCCGGAATTGCCGGATCGATAAATTGACCGATACGCGCAAATCGTAACCGGCGTCGCGCCACAGGCGGGTCTGTGCGCATGCGGTTTTCAGCACCCAGTAACCGACCGGGATGATCAGGCCGGTTTCCTCCAGTAACGGAATAAACTGCGTCGGGGGGATGCTGCCCAACTGGGGTGACTGCCAGCGCAACAACGCTTCCATGCCGCGCAGGGCGCCGCTGTTCAAATCGATGCGTGGCTGGTAGTGCAACGCGAATTCATTCCTTTCCAGCGCATGCCGCAACGCGCTGTCCAGCGTCATCCGTTGCACCGCTTTGGTGTTCATCTCCGCCTTGAAATACTGGTAAGTGTTACCGCCCTGTGCTTTCGCCCGGAACATCGCGGTGTCGGCGTTTTTCACCAAATCGTCGATCTCGGTATCGTCGAACGGATAGAGAGTGACGCCCGCGCTTGCGGCGACAAACACCTCTTGGCCGGCGAGCAAAAAAGGCTTCTCCAGGGATTGCAGCAGCTTGGAGACGATATCGGTGACTTCATCCACGTGCCGGATGTTTTCCAGAATCACCATGAATTCATCGCCGCCCAGCCGCGCGACGGTGTCCGACCCGCGCAGGGTGGCTTGCAAGCGCTGACTGGCGCCCAATAACAATTGGTCGCCCGCGTGATGGCCCAGGGTATCGTTGATTTTTTTGAACTGATCGAGATCGAAAAAAACCACGGCGACCAGTCGCTCTTCGCGCTGGGCGCGCGCCACGGCCTGACGCAGGCGGTCGCGGCATAAGGTGCGGTTGGGCAGTCCGGTGAGTTCGTCATAATTCGCCAGATGCACCAGATGCGCTTGCGCGCGCTGCCGTTCGGTAATGTCGCGGATCACGGCGATGCATAATCGCCGTTGCGCCATGTGCATCCCGGACAAGGCGATTTCGATGGGAAACTCCGTTGCATCGCCGCGCTTGCCGAGCAGTTCACAGGGCTGGTTATCGGGTTGCGCGTGCAGCGTACTTTGCGCGTAATACTCCGCATACATTGGCAGTGTCGAAGCAGCCAGCAAGCGGCTTATGTTGCTGCCGATAATGTCTTGCTCCGGCAGCGCAAAAATGCGTTTGACGGCCGGATTGCAGGATTCGATTACGCCGTGTTCGTCGAGGGTGAGAATACCGTCCACCACGTTGTCCAGCACCGCGCGCAGGCGTATTTCGTTTTCGCGCAATGCCGCGTCGCGATGATCCAGCTGGGTTTGATAGTCGTTCAGCGACACCCGCACTTTTTCGAATTCAGCCACCGCGAATTTGCGCTGATGCGCGTCTTGCGACAATTTCCGGTCGCCGTGGCGCAACGCGTCAATGTGGTGCGACAGCCAGCGTGAAGGCAGCGCAAATACCTGCACCAGAAAATACAACAGCAACAGGGCCAGCACGACGCCGATGACGGCAAAACGCTTGAGCGTCGCGACCATCAGGTTTTGCAACTGATTAAACCCGAGGTTGGGAACCTCGGCGATATGGATGCGCTGCAAGATGCCGGATTCGCTGATCGCTTCCCCGGCGTGTGAATCAATCCGCAGGGTGTTCAGGTCGGCGTACTTGAACCGTTGCATCCCGACCAAGGCTTTTTTTAAATCGATCTTGAGCACGATATAGCCGCCGATCGCGTTGTTGGTGGGGCCGTAAACGATGGGATGGGAATAATACAGGTAGTGCTTGTCGCCGTGGTTAACCAGACGGAGGCGTGCGACCGGCAAGGTAATTTTGTCCGGCAGGTCTTTATCGCGCGGCCTGGCGAGCGCCATGCCCTGGCGGTTGTAAAGCTCGACTCCGGCGAGATACTCCGGTACAAAACTCGCGGACGGCACGCGGTATTCGCGCCAATAGGCGTAGTAGGTGGAGTTGCTCAGTTGCTGGAGGGTTTCATCCCAACCGGCCAGTTGTTTTGCCAGCGTTGCGCTTGCCTCAAACACGCGCGACACGGTTTCGTCCAATTCTGCCTGCGCCAGGCGCAGATTTTTTTGTTGGGTTTCCGCTTGCAGCGCATGCAGCTCGCTCACGGTCAGCCAGCCAAACCCGC
>JANOOV010000470.1:0-2175 GCA_031421535.1 Gammaproteobacteria bacterium | reverse complement strand
GGCGTAACATTACCGCATCAAACCAGCCGCAGCGGCGCGGCCGTCCGGTGGTGGAGCCGAATTCATGGCCTTTTTTCGCAATATATTGGCCGGTGTCGTCGAACAGCTCGGTGGGAAACGGCCCGGAGCCGACGCGCGTGGTGTACGCCTTGGTAATCCCCAGCACGTAATCGAAACAGGTCGGTCCCACGCCGCTGCCCGCCGCCGCGCCGCCCGCAACGGTGTTGGATGAGGTGACAAACGGGTAAGTACCGTGATCAATGTCAAGCAATGTCCCCTGCGCGCCTTCGAACAATACGCTCTCACCGGCGCGTTGCTGCTGATAAATCAATTCGGGAATATCCGCGACCATCGGCTTGATGCGCTCGCCCATCGCCAAAGTTTCATCCAGCACCTGCTGGAAATTCACCGTCTCGGCTTTGTAATAGTGCTGCAACATAAAATTGTGGTAGTCGAGCGCCTCGCCGAGCTTCGCCGCGAACCGCTCGCGGTAAAAAATGTCACCCAGGCGCACCGCGCGGCGCGCGACCTTGTCTTCATAGGCCGGGCCGATGCCGCGCCCGGTGGTGCCGATGGCATTGTTGCCCTTGGCGCGTTCACGTGCCTGGTCGATCACCTGGTGGTACGGCAACACCAACGGTGCCGCTTCGCTGATGCGCAAGCGTTCACGCACCGGCACGCCGCTGCTTTCCAGCGTATCCATTTCATCGAGCAGCGCTTTGGGCGACAGCACGATGCCGTTGCCGATCAGACACAGCGAATTCGCGCGCAAAATACCGGAGGGAATCAGATGCAGCACGGTTTTTTTGCCGCCGATGACCAGCGTGTGCCCGGCGTTATGCCCGCCTTGAAACCGCACCACGACGCGGGCGTGTTCGGTGAGCAGATCGACGATCTTGCCCTTGCCTTCATCACCCCATTGGGTGCCGATAATGATTACGTTTTTACCCACGACCTATACCCCCTCTTGCGTGACGACCCATTCTTTGCCTTGCTGTTTGAGCACCCGGTCGCAGCGCATCGCTTGCGCGTTACCGACTTGCCCGGAAAGACCGCACACCACGCGTTCGCCGGACTGGCGCAAGCGCGTCACTGTGGCAGCGAGCGCGACGTCGTCTAGCGCCGGTGCAAAAATGCCACGCACTGGCACCGCTGCGCGCGTGCCGAGCGCGATCAGTGTTTTCAGATCCGCGCTAAAACCCGTGGCAGGACGTGCGCGCCCAAAGACTTTGCCAATGTCATCGTAACGCCCACCGCGTGCGATTTCTTGACCATGACCTGGCACGTAGGCGGCAAACACCACACCGGTTTGATATTGATAGCCGCGCAATTCGGCCAGATCAAAATATAATGTTGAGGTTGCACTCTGCTGCTGTAGCTGCCCGGCAATCTGTTCCAGATTATCGAGCGCGGCGTGCACCGCGCGCGGCGCGGCGCGCAGTACCGCGCGCGCCTGCGCCAAAACTTCCGCACCACCGTTCAGATCGATCAACCCTGCCAACATGGTTTTTGCTTGAGCGTCCGCAATGGACGCAACCCGCTCGTTAATCTCCACGCGCGCTTTACGTTGCAGCGCGTCGAACAGCTCAGCTTCTTGCGACGTAGTCAAACCGGCATGCCGCGCCAAGCCGCGAAAAATACCGACGTGGCCCAGATCGATATGAATCTCCTGCGTGAGGCCGACGACACGCAGCGTCTCCAACATCAGACGAATCACTTCAACATCGCTGTCCGCGCCGCTGTGACCGTACAGTTCGGCACCGACCTGCATCGGGCTGCGCGAGGTATCGGCGCCATCCGCTCGCGTGCGCAACACCGTACCGAGATAACACAGGCGCACCGGCTCGTCGCGACGCAAGCGATGCGCGTCAATGCGCGCCACTTGCGGCGTCATGTCGGCGCGCACACCCATCAGGCGCCCGCTCAGTTGATCGGTGAGTTTGAAAGTTTGCAGATCAAGATCGGTGCCGGTGCCGGTAAGCAGTGAGTCGAGGTACTCGATGAACGGAGGAATAACCAGGTCGTAACCCCAGCGGTGAAAAATGTCGAGAACGTCGCGCCGCACCCGCTCCAACATCTGCGTCTGCGGCGGCAAGACTTCATCGATACCTTCTGGTAACAACCAACGTTCGGTATCCATGATCGCCCTCAAATCTTTACCAGATACAACAGCAC
>JANOOV010000469.1:0-1777 GCA_031421535.1 Gammaproteobacteria bacterium | reverse complement strand
CCGCACCGCAGGCGTGCCCGTCACCGTGTAGCGGGCGCCGCCGGTGATCGGCTCGCTCGTGACGTTGGCGAACAGCGTTACGTTGTTCATGTCGATGAGGTGCCGCTGCAAGACAGTAATATTGACTTTCGACCAGTCGGTCGACGCATCGGCTTCGAGCAGAGCGACGATTTCCTGAAGTGCGGCGAAAGCATCCTGTCCTGGCTCCTTTGGCTGGGCGGCCGATTGGGCCGGATGCGCCATATGTGCGCCATGATCCATTTTGGGCGCATTTGCCGCCCCGCCTTGCTGAGCAAAGGCATTGCCGGACAACAATAATGCAAAGGTAAAATACAGGGTGCGATTCATGATGTTTCTCCGCTGGGTTGGATAGTGACTCCGGATATTTTTTACTGCGGCTTTACTACAAGATCGTCGAAGGAGCTGGCCGCGTCGGCCTTGGTCCACATGCCGATACCGCCTGCGCCGCGCAAGGAATCGTCGGTGGCTTGCAGCAACCGCACACCATCAAGCCAGCCGGAAATCCGGTTACCGTGATGTTCGATACGCAGTTTCCACCAGCGACCGACCGGGATGTTGAGACCCGGCGCGTCGGCAAGCTGACGGCGTGCGCCGTCGGTGACGACGTATAAACGAAAATTGCGTTCCAACGGGTTGTAGCGCGCCAGATAGTAGTTACGGCTATCGCGTGCGCGCCAGATCAAACCGCCGCCTTGGTCGATGTTGCCGGTATCGGCACGTACGCTGACTTCCAAAGTGCCTTCTGCGAATAAAATGTCGCGCGTCCAATACACGTTGAAGACATTCGGCGCACGATCATTGATGTGCCGGATCGCAAGTACCTGCGATGGGCTGGGTGCTGCGGTGTCGGCAGAGATGGCCCATTGTGCGGGCAAGGTGTCCGGTTGCGTGGTCTGCGCGCGCCACGTAACGACACTTGAGGATCCTTCAAAATCCACGCGCTGCTCAGGTGCGCTCCAGACATTGAACGAAATTCCGTAGCAACAGAACATCCCGAAAATAATTTGCCTGATCATGATGCGCCTCGCGTTCGTCGATGATGTATCGCAACGTTAAACGCAACGCCGCACGCGCACCACTTAAGGTTTCATGAACAAAAAGTCAGGTGCGTGCGGGAGGGTGCTGGGCGCGTGTACGGCGAGAGTGAGCCGTAGGTCGGGTTAGGTGCGGTGTTCGCACCGTAACCCGACGCATGGCGTGCGACATGTCGGGTTACGCTACGCTAACCCGAGCTACGAGCTTGGGATAATGTCAGAAAGGACGCTTAGTCTTCGTCGTCCCCGTTGTTGTCATTTTTGATCACACGCACCGTCGCCCAGTGCGGATCGCTGAGATTTTTGGTGCCTGCGAAATTCATCACGGTGGTGGGCAACACGTACTTCAAGGCGCCCAGCGAAGCATGTTTCTTCAACGCCACAATGCCCAGGCCGGGGCAGCTTCCGGTCGCCGCGTGCGAGATGGTGAGCGGGACGGGTCCGCGCTGCGCGGCATAGAAGCGATTTCCTTCCGGCGAGATATCCAGCAGGTCCAGCGTGGGATCGTTGCTGCTGACCGCCCCGGCCGTCGTGCCGCAGGCGCTGCCCGCGGGCCCATTTAGTTTCCCGTTGGCGGTCGTCAGGCTGTAGGTGGTGCGCGCCAACGTGGTCATGTTGAAGGTCTCGACATTATTGCGGATGCGGTCGAACTGATGCAGGAACTGCGGGTTATTCCCGCGCGGTTTGGACATGCCCATGCCATGCGCGTCGCGGTTCGCGGC
>JANOOV010000468.1:0-6479 GCA_031421535.1 Gammaproteobacteria bacterium | reverse complement strand
GTGTGACCTCGCGGTGTCTAGGTACTCAAAACCCAACGAAACGGGATTCTCAGACCGTTCTTTCTATAAGTCAACACATAAATGGGTTTTAAGTCCCATTTTATGTTCTTGCCAAATACACTTCGTCGTGGAGAAGCCCGTCGCGTGATGTGATGCGCACGAAACCAAAACAGCGTGCGCATGGCGCACGCTACGGAGCTGCCGTGCTGCGAACACGCCACGGAAGGCGGCTCTAAAAATCCAAATTATTGGAGGTGCTATAAATGACAACACGCGCGACATCACGCGCTCGTTGTAGTAGAGGGTGAGTATCGAAAATGCGGGAATTGTTCGGAGTAAAAACAGAATTCCTGGCAGAGTGCAAAAAAGCAGCCAAAAATGCTATCGTGCGCCGATGCCGAGTAACGTCAGTTCCCTGAGCAAAATTCCTGTCGCTGTGGTGGCCGCCAAGGCCGATACGCGTCTGCATTGGCAGCGGCGCACGGTGCAGATCGCGACCTTGGCTTTGGCCGTGTTGATTCCGGTCAGCGGTTTGTTTCGCATCGACCCGGTGGCTGGTGCATTTACGATTCTCGACCGCCAGGTGTGGTGGGCCGACTTTTTTCTGGTGTTCGGTTTCTGGATCATGCTCGCTGCGCTGATGGTGACGGTGTATTCATTTGTGGGTACCGCATTTTGCGGCTGGTCCTGCCCGCAGAACACCTTGTCGGAGTGGGCCAATCAGCTCACGCATAAATTGCTCGGGCGCCGCGCCGAGGTCATCAGTCTCAACAACAGTGCAAAAATGCAGGTGGCGGTGGCGAAAAATAAATGGACGCACTGGCTGTTGTTGGGTGTGATTTTGTCGGTGATGTCGGGGCTGGTTGCATTGGTGCCGCTGTTTTACTTTTATCCGCCCAGCGCGGTGTGGTCGTTCGTGACATTTTCCAACGATGCACGCCTGGCGGGCTCGCTGCACTTCATCTATACCATTTTTGTGTTGGTGATCCTGCTCGACGTGGCGTTTATCCGCCATTACTGGTGCCGTTTCATGTGCGTGTACAAAGTGTGGCAGCACGGCTTTAAAACCCGGCAAACCCTGCATCTTGCCTATGACGCGACGCGCAGTGCCGACTGCGAAGGTTGCAACTACTGTGTCACCGCGTGCTTCATTGATCTGGATCCGCGCAAGACCGACATGTACGACACCTGCATCAACTGCGGCGAGTGCATTACCGCGTGCAACAAGATTCATGCAAAAACCGGCTTGCCGGGATTGCTGAAATTTGCCGTCGGCGCGCGCAGCGACGGCGGCAAGCTGCGCGCGGTGTTTCGCACGGCGGTGGGTTCGCTGTCGCAACGCATGCAAATGACGGTGCCGATCGCAGTGCTGGGGGTCGGCATGTTTGTGTGGGGTTTGTGGAGCTACCAGAGTTATCACCTGGCGGTATACCGGGCCGATGCTAATCACGGCGCGCAAATCAGCAACTACCGCGTGGCCGTGTCCAACAAAGTGTATCGCCCGGCGCATTTGGTCGTGAGCGTTGATGGCTTGTCGGCGGACAGTTACTCCCTGGCCTCGACCGATGCGCACTTTGACGGCACCGGGCGCGTGGATATCAACTTGCACATCGCACCGGTGCTGGCACCGGGCATACACACTTTCCTGGTGCGCGTGCGCGCCGACGACGGTTGGGAAAAAAGTTATCGAGTGCAACATTTTGTAGCGCGAGGGTAAAAATGAGCGATACCGAAAAAACCGAACCGATGGGTGCAGTGGAATCCAAGGGTGATTGGGGCGTACTGCCGCAAGACAACTTTGGATATACCTCGAACGAGGAGCGGCGCGAGAAGCGCGGCCTCGAAGATTGGGAAATGGTCGAGACCATGCCCGAATCACAGGAACGCGTGCCGCCGTGGTTTTTTGCGGTAATCGCTGCGGTGTTGTTGATGGCCATCGGCTTGAGTTTTCCGTTTTGGGGCTTGCGGCCGGGCGATGAACGGCCGTGGCTGGATTGGGGTTTCGGTCTGGCGATTCTTTATCTGGTAGTGTTCGGCACGTTTGTTTATTTCATGGTGAATTTTTACGGTTCCAGACTCGCGGGCCGACTTGATTCCGACAAGGAGAATACCGACACGCAGGCGCCGCCTGCCGTCGTTGCCGACCATGCTAAAGAAAAGCAATAATCTGTTGTATTGTGCGGCGCTGTTATCCAGTGCGTGTAATTCGTCGCTGCCCGCGCCGCAACCCTTGCCCGATGCCGCATCGCCTGCCGCGCAATTGATGGTCAAACGCTGCGGTGGTTGTCACGGTGTGCCGCACCCCACTCTGCATCCGGCCAATGAATGGGCCAACGTGGTATTTCGCATGCAAAAACATATCACGCAAAAAGGTCGGCCCGCCCTGGCCCCGGATGAAAAACTCGCCGTGCTTGAGTATTTACAAAAGCATGCGCAGCCATGAAGGCCGCTTCATGGCTGGTCTTGACTGTTTCGTTGTTGGGTTGCGGCAGCGATATTCCCATCTACCGTTTTACACCGCAGCAGTGGAGCGACGTAGTGGTCACCGTCGAAGCCCGCCCCGGGCCGACGGCGGGAGCAGTCTGCGAATTCCTGATCATGGCGTCTTTTACCAACAACACCCCGGCGCACAGCGTCCGGGTGTCGCTGCGCATGAACGATCAGGGACCGTGGAAGCAGGCCATTCAAGACGGCATGGTCGGCGTGTATCGACGCTCGGATCGCGTCAACAGTCTTGATGCCGACGTGCTGTACGTCCAGCTGAAGCACAAAGACGCAGAAGGCGTGCTGCAGTTTGCATTGAAAGATCGCCTGATTTAAAAGTCACGAGTACGAAATTGCCTTTTTCCCCGCTGGGAAATGGGGCTACATCCCATCAAAACACGCGCCGCGTTTGGCGATGTACTGCGTGTGCAGCATCTGCACCGTCAGCACCAGCATCATGATCCACTCCAGCTGCATTAACGCGTAGTACGAATTCATGTCGGTAGGTGCTTGCGTCTGTTCAATGCGCGTGCGCAGTGCTTGCACGTGGTCGGGATCAAACACGCCCGCGTCGTGTAGTGCCTGTCTTGACAAATAAGGTTCGAGCAGCGCGTGCTGCGCGGGGGTGAAAAACCATTCGCGGATCGGTGTGTAAAACGCTTTCTTCTTGAACTGCCACGGGTGCTTCGGTAAATGCGGAAGCGCGACTTTTTTCAGCAGGTATTTTTCATTCATGCCGCGCAGTTTGAGGTCGGGCGGGATGCGCGCGGTCAGTTCCACCAGTGGATGATCCAGAAACGGCACGCGCGCCTCTACGCCGTGCGCCATGCTCATGCGGTCGCTGCGCCACAGAATCCAGCCCGGCAGGCGCGTCTTGGTTTCGACATACAGCGACTGATTCACACGATGCCGACCTTCCACGTGCGGTTTCATCGCCACCGCCAGTTCGCCCATCGGATCGGTGGCGGTTGCCGCTTGTTCAAAATCTTTGTTGAACAAACCCGGCAGTTGATCCGCCGTAATTTGCCAGAACGTTTGCCACGCGGGATAACAACCGTAGCGATCAATCACCTGCTGCTGCTGCTCCGGTGCATGTTGCGCAAATATCAACTGCATGAACGGCGCGGAAAAATTTTGCGCGTATTGGGTGAAATACAGCAGCTTGCGCAGTTCCGGATCGCGAATGTCATTGCCCCACAAACGCATGTAATCCTGCCGGTAGCAGTCGTAGCCGCCGAGGATTTCATCCGCTCCGTCGCCGGTATAAACCACCTTGTATTGATTGTCGCGTACCAGGCGTGACAATAAAAAATACGGTACGTCCAGGGCCATGCGCTGTGGTTGCTCCAGATGGTAAACGGCTGCTTCCATCTCGCGCACATAACCTGCGGCTTGATTGTTTTCCATGGTGACTTCGGTGTTACCGACGTTCAGATGTTTGGCGATGGTGCGATAAATCGGCGCCTCGTCCAGATCGCTGTTGGCAAAATGCACCGAGAAAGTTTGCACCGGCTTGCCGTACGACTTACCCAGCAACCAAGTGAGTGCGGACGAATCAATGCCGCCCGACAGATACGCGCCGATGGGCACTTCGCCGATGGTGTGGCTGGCTGCGGCGTCTTCCAGCGCGCCGCGAAATTCACGTGTCCAGAACTTTTCGTCGTGCGACTCGTATTCGTTCTCGCGCGGAAAATACAAATCCCAATACTGTTCTATTTTCGGTGCCTGTCCTGGAATTGCCATGATATGGCACCCCGGCGGCAGTTCCAGCACGCCGTCAAACGGCGTGTGCGGACTGATCGCGAATTGATAGGTGAAATAGCTGCGGATCGCGGCAGCGTTAAAACGCGGCTCCACCAGCCCGGATGCGAACAGTGCCTTGATTTCCGACGCAGCAACCAACTGCTCACCGCTCCAGTGATAAAACAACGGCTTGATACCCAAGCGGTCGCGCGCGATAAACAATGAGTTTTCCACGGCGTCGTGCACTGCAAAGCTGAACATGCCGCGCAAATGTTGCACGCAAGCGGCGCCGTCGCGCCGATACAAGTGCAAAATCACCTCGGTATCGGAGACGCCGACAAACTGCACGCCGTCGGTTTCCAATGCGCTGCGCAAGGCGCGATAGTTGTAAATTTCCCCGTTGAAGACAATCGCGTGACGTTGATCCGCGCTCACCATCGGTTGCGCGCCCCCGGCAACATCGACGATGGACAGCCGCGTGTGACCCAGCGCCGTCGCGCCGCGCAGCAGCACCGCCTGCGCATCCGGCCCGCGATGATTGAGCGCGCGCGTCATGCGCTCAATGCGAGATCGTTCGGGGATTACGCCGCTGCGATGAAAAATAAGAGCAATACCACACATAATTTTACAGTCGCCGTTGAGTGTTGTGGCGGTAGTGTAACGTGGGATCCTTTTGATTTATGTACCTAGATTTATAGCCTTCTGATTCTCTGGCTGATCCTTCGGCCATGCTCTGTGCTTGATCACCCGCAATAGTACGGTATCGAACAGAACCGCTTGGCTTCCAGGTCCACTATCCCTTCTCAGAACACAGTACAAGCTCAACCTGCGTATTTAACGAAGCAGGTTGTCGGGTTTTCCAGGGCACTAATAGAGCGGGCATGTTCTTATGAATTTTTCTGAATCTAACGCAAGCGTACCCCGCCAAGGATTGAGGTCTGCGGCGAACTCTTCTCCCGCACTCTTTGTCGCCGACCGGACGAGTGCAGCGCAACAGCGCCCACCGTTGAGACCTGTGGTTCACCTGTCTGCTGCGGACAAAGCCAATTTCGGTAAAAAACCGTTGCAGGCGACCCACAATCTGCATCAGTCCGAACTGTTTACTGACGCGGCGTTGATCGATCTGCTTGACAATTTTCCACGCCAGCACCTGTACGCGCTGACCATGGGTAACGATTCCACGCGTACCGATGGCAACCGGCTTGCGCTGCACGACGGCGTAAGCGGAGCCGATTTATTGCGCGCAGTCAAGAACGGGCGCCTGTGGCTTAACATCACGCGAGTCGACCGCGCCGATGCACGTTACCGGACTCTCATTGATCAACTGTACGAACAACTCGCGGCGCAGGTTCCCGGCTTCGTGCCAGTTGCGAGCCAGGGTACCTTGCTGATTTCGTCGCCGCAGGTGCTGGTTTACTACCATGCCGACGCTCCGACCTCGGTGCTATGGCATCTGCGCGGCCGCAAGCGCATCTGGGTTTATCCTGCGCTCGACGAGCGGTTCATGCAGCGCGAGTTGCTCGAAGACATCTTTGCCGGTGTGCGCCACGAATACCTGCCCTATGAGAATGAGTATGACCGGGCGGCGGTGGTCTACGATCTTGAGCCGGGGCAGTGGGCCACTTGGCCGCAGAATGCGCCGCACCGCGTGACCAATCTTGACAGCGTCAACGTCTCGCTGGCGACCGAACATTACACCCGCGAGAGCCGCTTGCGCGCGCGTGTTTATACCGCTAACCGCTTCTTCCGCACCCGGCTTGGGCTGCGCAATTTGTCAACGCGCGAGGACGGGCCGGGGGCGTTGATGAAAACACTGCTGCACCGCTTGGCCAATAAAGCTGGACTTGACCCCTTACAAATCAAGCGCCATATCGCTGCGCTGCGGGTTGATCCTGATGCTCCCGGAGGCGTGATCGCGCTGGATAATTCGAGCCAGGCGATCAAGTGATTGAGGTGCGTTGTTTCGGTTCACTGGAGGAGGCCGCGTTGCTGCGCGACGAGGTCAATGCGCTGAACTGTGTCGGCGTCCGGCCGGATCCATTTTTGACCTTCGAGTTTTTTGAGAATTTTCTGCGTAACGATGAACCCGTGCCGCCCGGCCAGGGACTGCGCCTGTGGTTTCTTCTGGCTTTCGATGCCGGTCAATTGATCGGATACCTGGCACTCAAGCACGTGACCCACACGGTGCTGGGCATGCGCGCATCCAAGGTGGATTTTCTGGTGACCCACGACGCCGACCGGCCGCAATTGGT
>JANOOV010000467.1:0-2734 GCA_031421535.1 Gammaproteobacteria bacterium | reverse complement strand
GGATCAAAATCGGCTCTGCGACCGCAGGAGTCGCAGCAATACAAAACATTCCCATCGATCAGGTAGAGCGCATTGAAGTCGTGCGCGGACCTTTGTCGAGCTTGTATGGATCTGAAGCCATCGGGGGTGTCATTCAGATATTTACACGCAAAGGCCAAGGTCCGGTTACCCCCAGCTTCAGCATCGGTGCGGGTAATCATCACACCTACAAGCTTGACGCAGGGCTTAACGGCGCGACCGACGGTAGCTGGTTCAATGCGAATATAAGCAAACTGAGCACGGCGGGTTTTAATGCCTGTCGTGGCGCACCTTATATCAGCCCTGCCTCGCCGGGCGGCGGCTGCTACACTCTTGAGCCAGATGCCGATGGCTATCAGGAACAATCCGCCACACTGCGCGCCGGGCACCGTTATTCCAACGGCACGGAACTGGATGCTTCCGTATTTCGCAGCCAAGGCGATTCTGAATACGACGGCACAACGGTGAATGAAGGAAAATTCGTGCAGCAATTAGTCACCGGAAAACTACGCTTTTCTCCCACCGATATTTGGCGCACGACTCTGGTTACCGGGCGTAGCTGGGACCACACGAAAAACTATTTGAACAGCAACTACAAAAGCAAATTCAATACTCGCCGCGATACGGTGTCGTTGCAAAACGACATTTCAACTGCGGAAAATCAGCTCGCGACGCTAGGCTTCGATTATCAAGACGACCGTGTGAATAGTAACGAAAATTACACCGTCACTGAACGCGACAACAAAGGTGTGTTCGCTCAATATCAAGCGGCGCTTTCCGCACATACCCTCGCGATCAGCGCACGCCGCGACAACAACGAACAATTTGGCTACCACGCCACCGGCAACCTGGCGTGGGGTCATGCGTATGCAGGTGGCCCGCGACTGTCGGCTTCGATTGGCAACGCATTCAAGGCGCCAACCTTCAACGATCTGTACTGGCCAGCCAGCGCCTACTACCGTGGTAACCCCGCGCTATCACCGGAAAAATCACAAAATATCGAGATCGGTGTACACAATGTAAAAATGGGTAATGCGGAAGCCGGGTTGTCGGCCTATCGAACCCGCATCAAAAACCTCATTGATCTGGTAGATAACTTTCCTGAACCCACGATGCCGGAGAACATCAGTTCCGCGCGTATCCAGGGAATTGAAGCGGAGATATCGACACACATTTTTGAATGGACGGTAAACACCCGTGTTACTTTGCTCAAATCCGAAGATCGCTCCACCGGACCCACCCGAGGCAATATTCTGCGCCGCCGCCCGCAACGCATCTTCCGCATGGATGCAGATCGCGCCTACGGGGAATATCGCTTCGGTACAACACTGTTTGCCGCAGGCAAGCGCTACGAAGATTTGGAAAATACGCAACAGCTTGCAGGCTACGCCACACTCGACCTGCGCGCGGAGTATGCTATCGACGGAAATTGGCGCCTGCAGGCGCGCATTGCAAACCTGTTCGACAAGCACTACGAAACCGCACGCTACTACAATCAGGACGGCCGCAATTATTTTCTTACCGTACGTTATCAACCGAACACGCAATAACAACCAAGGAGATTGGACATGATTAACCTCAAATCAAAGCACCAGGTCATGATCGGATTGATTCTGGCCCTGCTGATGCTCGCCACCCGCTTTCACCACTTTGGTTCCACGCTGAGTTTGCCCGACGCGTCGCTGGCGATTTTCTTTATCGCCGGGGTGTATCTGGGCCCCGCACTGTTCTTCGGATTATTTTTGGCCGAAGCCGGAATCATCGACTACGTTGCCACAGCCAACGGCGCAGACGGCTGGTGCATGAGCCCGGCGTATCTGTTTCTGATCCCGACCTACGCCTGCCTGTGGCTCGCGGGCCGCTGGTATGCACGCAGTCATCGCAACACCTGGCACACGCTGATCCCGTTGACTGGCGCACTGTTGCTGAGCACCGGCATGGCGTTTCTGATTTCCAACGCCAGCTTCTACCTGCTGTCCGGGCGCTTTCCGGACATGAGCTGGGCGGAATACGCCGCACGTGTCGCGCAATACTTCCCGCCGTATTTGCTCAGCGCGTGTATCTACGTGGTATCTGCGGCGGTGCTGCATGTGCTGGCCACGGTGTTGATCACGCGCTACACACACGACACCTCGGCCACATGACCCCCCGCCCTTGCCCTGCGTTGCTGGTCAGCGCACCGGCATCGGGTCAGGGCAAGACCACCGTCACGGCGGCGCTGGCGCGCAAGTTTCGTAACCAGGGCCGCTGCGTGCGTGTATTCAAGGCCGGTCCGGATTTCCTCGATCCAATGATCTTGGAACAAGCCTCGGGCCAACCGGTGTACCAGCTTGACTTATGGATGTGCGGCGAAGCGCACTGCCGCGAATTGTTGTATCAAGCGGCGGGCGAGGCGGATTTGATCTTGGTGGAAGGTGTGATGGGCTTGTTCGACGGCACACCCTCCTCTGCTGATCTGGCGGAGAAATTTAATCTGCCGGTGCTTGCGGTCATCGACGCGTGGGCGATGGCGCAAACCTTCGGCGCCGTGGTGCACGGGCTGGGAAGTTATCGCCCACAACTGCGCGTGCAGGCCGCCATCGGCAACCGGGTTGCGGGCGATGGCCACGCAGCCTTGCTCGCGGAAAGCCTGCCACCGTCGGGTGTCACGTTCGGGCACTTGGTGCGCGATGCGGATATCGCGCTGCCGGAACGGCATCTGGGTTTATTACAGGCG
>JANOOV010000466.1:0-1561 GCA_031421535.1 Gammaproteobacteria bacterium | reverse complement strand
GCATCACCTTCGATCCGGGCGAGAAGGCGCCCATGCACGAACATCCGTGTGCAATCGCAGTGGGAATTCGCGATGGAGCGCTGGAGTTTGCGTATCCCGACGGCACATCGCGACTGGCGGATATCAAGCAAGGCCAAGTCTTAGTCACGAAGCCGACCAAACATCAGGTCGAGAACAAGGGCGATAAGCCGTTAGAGGTTGTCTTTGTTGAGATGAAGACCGGTAAGTGTTAGCCGGAATCTAATAACGTGCGCAGCGCATTATCAGCGCACCGATCGAAGAAGAACCGGTGCGCACCCATTAGGGGCGGCGGCGTCAGCGTCAGCATCGGCAGCCTTGATCAAGCGCGCATCGGCGAATTGTTATTGAACGATGGCCTAGCAAACAACCGCCGGGTGATTTCGTCCGAATGGATCGAGCGCATGCGCACGCCCTGCGCCAATGCGCCGTTCTATGGCTACCTCGTTTGGCTTAACACCGACCGACGCGTTTTTCCAAGCGTTCCAGCATCAAGCTATTTCGCCATCGGCGCCGGCAGTTCGTTCATGTGGATCGAGCCGGAAAATCGCATGGTCGTCGTCGTGCGCTGGATCAACGCCGCGCATGCCGGTGAATTTTTCGGACGGGTATTGCGCGCTATCGATTCGTAGGGTGCATTCATGCACCAAGCCGTTCGATCGGTGCATGAAATCACCCTACTTTGAGACCTCGCCACGAACCTCCCCAAACGCGCAGTCGAGCACTAAGCTTTAACCAGTAAATAATGCAAATCTAAACAACCAAAAGAGAAGGCGACAACAATAAAACACATCAAATGGGACGAGATTCCGCCGGAGCAGGTCAACGACAGTTTTGTGCGCCGACTTGTGTGGGACGGCAAGATTATGGTGGGGCAAACGTTGGCCAAGAAGGGTACCAAGTACCAATGTATTCCCACGAAAATGAGCAGATCACGTGGATCGTGAGTGGCGCGTAGCGCTTTGAGATTGAGGGTAGTACGATTGTCGTCGGCGCGAATGAAATGATCACCCTTCCGGCGAATGAACCGCACAGTGCGTATGCGGCTGAGGATTTCTTAGCGTACGATATTTTAACGCCGCCGCGCGAAGATTGGTTAATCGAGACCGATTCGTATCTGCGTAATGGCGGTTAAATTTCTACCGAGGCACGACCTGGAAGCCGCATGGATATTGGCTTTCAGGCCATAGTTATGAGATTAGCATTGATCGGTAATCCGGTTTGTGACTTAATGGAAAGCAATAATCCGTTTCCGCTGCCACAAGCCTATTGCGACGAGCGCGCGACGCTTTATCAGCGACAAGACGCTAAAGCATTAATGGAATTACACATGGCGTTAATCTATCCGGAGCCGGAAATGCGTCAAGTGCGCGAGCAAAGTATCCGCACCCTTCTGGCGCTGCCAAACGAAACAATAATGAGTTTCTTCGACCTTGATCCGACGCTGGATATCCGTCCGGTGTTATCGAAAATTGCAGTACCGACCTTGGTCGCCGTTGGAACAAAAGACTTGATCGCGCCAATTGCGAGCGGTCGTTTCATC
>JANOOV010000465.1:0-1666 GCA_031421535.1 Gammaproteobacteria bacterium | reverse complement strand
TTGTCCCCAGGTATTGGTAGTGGGCGGGTTGCGTCAACCGGTTAATGTTGTTCAAAGTTTTGGTTGGGTAGTTGCGCGAGGGGTGTTACGCGCCGGGAAATGACCGGGCTTTTTTCTTGCGGGCACCGGGGTCGCGGACAGCATTGACGCTGTCGCCCTTTCCGTTTGCGCCACGCCGGCGGCGCGGCGCAAGCCGGGGGGTTCTGGCCTGTTGGCGCTAAATTATGAGAAAAAAGAAAAAAAGATATGAAAAGAAAAAAAAGCCTAACATTACATTCAAGAGGGACACGCCTTGTCGGGGCATTGTTAGAGTAAAGATGTCATCCAGTTCACGGGCGTTGTTCCGGCCTCATTGTGGGCGTGCCCCTTAATTTAACGTTAGGCAATCTCAAAAGAGCAGTTATTTTTGGTGTGGGGGCAACACGTCGCATCACGCGCCCCGTCCATCTCTGGCCAAAGAGTGTAGCCAGTGGGAAAGTGTAGTGGTTGCGGAAAGACTTTACTCCGCCCTGGGATGTGCCAAGGTTGGGGTAACCTTTTATCTTCGGTGCTTTAGCAAGTTTCTTGTGTGGGCTGCATCGAGTGCAGGGTCAAGTTGATGGCTTTTCGCATCACGTATTTCCATCTGTTTCCGGCCAATGATCGCGGCCAGAGAGCACGTGCAGCGGTCGCGGAAAGATCTCGCTCCGTTGTGTGCTGAGTCTCTTCCGGGAAAGTGTGCGACATCCTTGACTTTTTCCCGCCTTGGCAGGTTTTTGTGCGGGCAGTGGTTGCGGACTGACGCTACGCTGTAGCCCTTTCCGTTTGCGCCACGCCTTACGGCGCGACGCAAGCCGGGGTGGTTCTCAGGCTTTACGGATAACACCGTTACGGGTAACATCAAGATGTGTGTTGACACCAAAGATATGAGAAAAAAGAAATAAAGAATTAAGAAGAAAAAAAGCCTAACATATCGTTCAAGAGGGACACGCCTTGTCGAGGCATTTCAAAGTTATGGGTCTCATCACGGGTGGCGCGTTGCTCTGGCTTCATTGTTGGCGCGCCCCTTAACTTAACGTTAGGCGAAAATAATTATTAGGCATGGGTGGTATATGAAAAGTGCTTTTTTATTTCTAATAAGTATGTTTGTGATTGGAAATGCATATGCTAGTTCGGTGGTATATGGCGAAGTAAATCAAGTAAAGATTATGTCTGATAAATATAAGGCTGCTTCTATTTCACTTTTCAAACCTGATTGGAAGAAAGATCCCATTAATTGTGGTGGAAATTTTATTGTTCGAGCATCTGAACGAGATGACACTAAAAAAGCCATATATGATGTCGCTCTTTTCGTTCTGCAACGAAATCTTTCTATAGAGTTAGAGGTTACGAAAAATAGTAAAAGCGGTGGGTGTGAAATTGAGTCAGCTACTATTGGGCACGATATTGGAGATTTTGAATACAAATTAGGTGAGAATATATACAAGAAGGGGATAAATGATCAGCTCGCTTGTAATGCCTGCCATGGCGATGACGCAAAAGGGGCTGTTGCTATGCGAACACCTTCACTTGCTGGTATGTCACCAAGCAAGTTTATTCAAATAATGAAAGCCTACGCTAGTGATGAGAGAGTAGATGAAACTATGTTCCTAATGAATTCTATTGCAAAAGGTCTTAGCGAAGATGC
>JANOOV010000464.1:0-11486 GCA_031421535.1 Gammaproteobacteria bacterium | reverse complement strand
GGGTGCAGAGAGGGCAATTCTTTTAGTCCGACCGGCATAGGCGTACTGACCCGCTATCGCGTGTTAGGTATTTTGAATCACGATCTTCGGGAACTTCGAGCTGAAGTCCTTCGCCTGCATCGACAGCTTCGCCGCGACCCGTCGCGCGATGTCGCGATAGATCAGCGCAATGCGGCCGTCGGGCTCGGCGGCCACGGTCGGTTTGCCGCCGTCGGTCTGCACGCGGATGCTCATTTCCAACGGTAGCGAGCCCAGCAATGGCACTTTGTTGTCCGTCGCCATGCGTTGCCCACCGCCGGTGCCGAAGATGTGTTCTTCGTGGCCGCACTTGCTGCAAATGTGCGTGCTCATGTTTTCGATAATACCGAGCACCCGCACGTCCACCTTCTCGAACATCTTCAAACCTTTGATGGCGTCGAGCAGTGCGATGTCTTGCGGCGTGGTCACAATCACCGCGCCGCTGACCGGGACTTTTTGCGCCAGCGTCAGTTGAATGTCGCCGGTGCCGGGGGGCAGGTCGATGACCAGATAATCCAGTTCGTTCCAATGTGTGTCGTTGAGCAATTGCGTGAGCGCCTGCGTGACCATCGGGCCGCGCCAGATCATCGGCGTGTCCTGATCAACCAGAAAGCCGATCGACATGACTTGCAGGTTGTAGGAATTGATCGGATCGAGCGAACGGCCGTCGCTCGACTCCGGCTTGGCATTCATCACGCCCAGCATGCGCGGCTGGCTGGGGCCGTAAATATCGGCATCCAAAATGCCGACACGCGCGCCCTCCACTGATAAAGCCAGCGCCAGATTCACCGCCACCGTGCTCTTGCCGACGCCGCCTTTGCCCGACGCTACCGCGATGATGTTCTTCACGCCGGTGATCGGTTTCACGCCTTTTTGCACCGTGTGTGTCACGACGTTGCTGGTGATATTCACCATCACGTTGGTCACACCGGCTACGGTCTTGACAATGTCTTTGAGCTTGGTGCTGAGGGTGTCGCGATAGCCCGCAGCGGGAAATCCGAGCAGCACATCCACAATCACGTTACCGCCATCAACAACAATGTTTTTCACACTGTTGGCGGCGAGCAAATCTTTTTCCAGATAGGGATCGACATATTGCTTCAACGCGGTTTCAATCTGCGCCCGGGTTACGCTCATAAAATTCTCTCCTCGTGACTCAAAGTCTTAAAGTGCAGGGATTCTACATCATTCGCGGCGCGCTGGCTTTGCGCGGGCGTGACAACTCGCGCCGCGCTGACATTCTCCCATTGGGGGGTGTTCCGCATGAGTAGCATGGTTGTAGCAAGGGATTCGGTTAGCTGTTAATTTAGTGCGCTCGCAATTGACCAAACGAATTCACACGAACTATGCCCAATACCCGCAAAATCCTGGTGACTTCCGCCCTGCCCTACGCCAATGGCTCACTGCATCTGGGGCATATGGTCGAGCAGATTCAAACCGACATTTGGGTGCGTTTCCAAAAAATGCAGGGGCATGATGTTCTTTATGTGTGCGCCGACGACACGCATGGCACGTCCATCATGTTGCGTGCACAGAGCGAAGGCATCACGCCAGAACAATTGATCGCACGCGTCAGCGCAGAGCATCAACGCGACTCGACCGATTTCGGCATCGGTTTTGACAATTACTACAGCACGCACTCGCCGGAAAATCGCGAATTCGCCGAGCTGATTTACAAACGCCTGCGTGACGCTGACCACATCGCGCGCCGCACCGTGAAACAAGCTTACGATCCGGTCAAAAACATGTTTTTGCCGGATCGCTTTATCAAGGGCGACTGCCCGAAATGCAGCGCGAAAGGCCAACACGGCGATTCCTGCGAAGTGTGCGGCTCGACCTATGCGCCCACCGAATTGAAAAACGCCGTGTCGGTGCTCTCGGGCGTGGCGCCGATTGAAAAGGAATCGGAGCATTACTTTTTCAAGCTCGGCGATTTTGAAATAATGCTGCGCGAGTGGCTGAAACCCGAGAATGATAACGTGCAGGCCGAAGTCGCCAATAAACTTGACGAGTGGTTCGACGCGGGCCTGAAAGACTGGGACATCTCCCGCGACGCGCCCTACTTTGGTTTTGAAATCCCCGATGCGCCGGGTAAGTATTTCTACGTGTGGCTGGACGCGCCCATCGGCTATATGGCGAGCTTCCAGAATTTTTGCGCACGCAGTGGGTTGCGCTTCGCAGATTACTGGGACAAAGACAGTCAGGCCGAGCTGTATCACTTCATCGGCAAAGACATTCTGTATTTTCACGCGCTGTTCTGGCCCGCGATGCTGGACGGCGCGGGGCTTCGCAAACCCACTTCGGTATTCGCGCACGGCTTTCTGACCGTGAACGGACAAAAAATGTCGAAGTCGCGCGGCACGTTTATCAATGCGCGTACTTATCTCGATCACCTCAACCCGGAATATCTGCGCTATTACTTCGCCGCCAAACTGGGGCCGGGCGTGGACGACATCGACTTGAACATGGACGATTTCACCGCGCGTATCAACAGCAACCTGGTCGGGAAATATGTCAACATCGCCGCGCGCTCGGCAAGTTTTATCGCCCAGCAATTCGACGGTCAACTGGCCGACCAACTCTTTCAACCGGAATTGATGCAACAAACGCAAGCCGCAGCGAGCACCATCGCCCAACTCTACGAACAACGCGAATCTGGCGAAGCGATGCGCCAAGTGATGTTGCTTGCCGATCTGGCCAATGAATTTGTCGACACCCACAAGCCGTGGTCGCTGGCGAAAGACCCGGCGCAACGCGCGCGCCTGCATCAGGTGTGCACCACCAGCCTGAATCTATTTCGTCTGCTCACGTTGTACTTGAAACCGGTATTGCCAAAACTGGCACATCAGGCCGAGCAGTTCTTGAGCATCGCGCCACTCACCTGGGCCGATGCAGACACAGTGTTGACTAGTCACCGCGTGAACGCCTACCAACATCTGGCGGCGCGCGTTGACCCGAAACAGGTGTCGGCAATGTTGGATGCCGCCAAGGAAAACCTGAAATCTGCCTCTCCACCTGTTGCGCAAACAAGCGCCAAGCATGAGGCCGTCAAACCCGAAATCAGCATCGACGACTTCAACAAAATCGATCTGCGCATCGCGCGCATCATCAGTGCCGCTTACGTGGAAGGTGCAGACAAATTGTTGCAACTCACCGTCGATGTCGGCGGTGAGCAACGCAATATTTTCGCGGGTATCCGCAGCGCGTACGAACCTAAAGATCTGGAAGGCCGTTACACCGTGGTGGTCGCCAACCTCGCGCCGCGTAAAATGAAATTCGGCCTGTCCGAAGGCATGGTGCTGGCCGCAGGTCCGGGCGGCAAAGAACTCTGGATACTGTCACCCGACAGCGGCGCACAGCCGGGCATGCGGGTGAAGTAATGAGCTGGATCAAGTAGTCTGTGGCCGAATCGACGGAGTTTAAAAATGGATCATTGTTCGCATCGAGGCACCGCGCGCAAAACGCCTTCCCCCTGCAAGGGGGAAGGCTGGGATGGGGGTGTGCAAGCACACTGCCTTTTAAATCATCCCCATCCTAACCTTCCCCCTTGCAGGGGGAAGGAACACTCCGTTCGAGCCATCATGGCGTGCCGCAATGATGATTCCCACCGCACTACACCACATTAGGACACATCGCATGACCAAGCCTGACGACACCGACCTGCAGTCCATCCAAAAGCTGGTGCACAATCTGCTCGACGAAGCGCGCGCGCAAGGCGCAAGCGCGGCGGAAGCGGCAGTGAGCATGGGCTCGGGACTCAACGTCACGGTGCGCATGGGCGAAGTCGAAACGGTCGAGTACAACCGCGACAAGGGGCTGGGCGTGACCGTTTACTTTGGACAGCGCAAAGGCTCGGCCAGCACCACTGATTTTGAAGCGGCTGCAGTGAAGGAAACCGTGGCGGCGGCTTGCGCGATTGCGAAATACACGGCCGAAGATGATTGCTCGGGCCTTGCCGATGCTAACCTCATGGCGCGCGACATTCCCGATCTGGATCTATTTTTCCCGTGGACTATCGATGCAGACCAGGCCATCGTGCTGGCGCGCAACTGCGAAGACGCAGCACGCGCCGTGGACAAACGCATCACTAATTCCGAAGGCGCGACCGTATCAAGCCAACAAGGTGCGCGCGTGTATGCCAACAGTCATGGCTTCGTCGGCGCCTACCCGACCACGCGCCACAGCGTGAGCTGCTGCGTGATTGGCCAGGACGGCGAAGTGATGCAGCGCGACTATTGGTATAGCAGCGCGCGCGATGCGGGCGACATGCAAGATGCCGCCGCCATCGGCGCCATCGCGGCGCAACGCACCTTGCGCCGCCTGAACGGCCGACGCTTGACCACGCGGCAGGCGCCGGTGATTTTCGAGGCTGATGTCGCGGGCAGCGTGCTCGGTAGTTTCGTGTCGGCGATCCGTGGCGGCAATTTGTACCGCAAGTCGACATTTTTGCTCGACAGCCTCGGCACGCAAGTGTTTCCCGCCTGGCTGTCGCTGCGCGAAGACCCGTACATCAAAAAAGGTTTGGCCAGTTCGCCGTTCGACAACGAAGGCGTGGCGACACATGCCCACGATCTGGTGCGTGATGGCATGGTGAAGAGCTACGTGCTTGACAGTTACGCGGCACGCAAGCTCGGCATGCAAACCACCGGCAACGCGGGCGGCACGCACAACTTGATCGTCTCGCATGGCGATCAGGATTTAACCGCGCTGCTGCGCCAGATGGACACCGGCCTGTTAGTGACCGAGCTGCTCGGCCACGGTGTGAATCTGACCAACGGCGACTACTCACGCGGCGCCAGCGGCTTTTGGGTGGAACGCGGTGAGATTCAATACCCGGTCGAAGAAATCACCATCGCCGGAAATCTTAAAACCATGTTTCAGAACATCGTGGCGATTGCGAACGACGTTGATCTGCGCAAAAACCTGCGCACCGGCTCGCTGCTGATCGAGCGCATGACGATTGCCGGAGAGTAGTGCGACCAACCCACGCGCCGGAACCCTGACGTTAGCGCGTCAATATTTTGTACTCGCCGCCTGCGGTGGCGCGAAAATTCCGCGTCATTACACGGACACTCCAACTGGCACAGTGCGTGCAAAATCATTCTCGTTACGTTTCCTCCCCCGGAGATGTAACCGTGGTTTCCTTTCCCCAAAGGAACCACACCCCTCCCTTGGGGCGAGCAGTCGGCGCCCCGATTTTTTTATTTGTAGCGTAATTTCAGTCCCAAAATCACCAACGCCAAAATCAATGTGACGATGTTGGAAAGAATAATCGGCAACGAATCGATCATCATCCCGTAGATCAGCCACAACAGCAGCCCGACGCTGAACAAAATAAACATGCCGTAGGAAATATCGTGCGTGGATTTACTGCGCCAGGTCTTGACCACCTGGGGAACAAACGCAATCGTGGTCAGCGTTCCGGCGATCATGCCGAGAATATCGGGCGGTGTCATGGAGAACTCTCGCGCGCTGGAATCCCAGCGGCATTTTACACACAACTGCCCGACGATACCGGGCAAACACGGCTACACTACTTGGCGGGGACATTAAAGTTTCTGCTGCGTCTCCCGAAAAAGACGTATTGAAAAACAATCCATAATGCGACGTTGAAAGCTTCCTCGCCGCCACAACCCAAGCACGAGGGGACACGCAATGAAACACACCTTCAAACTCGCCGCCTTATCCATGCTGTGCGCGAATGCATTCGCGACACCGATTTATCATCCAGCCGGGCCAAACCTGACCTACGGCGCGGTGAGCAATAACCAGTCGATCATCTCCAACGTGACCAATCCGGCAGCAGGCGCGGCGGTGTTTACCAAGGAAGACAGTCAGTATCGCTTTGGGATTTTAAGTTCCATCGGCTTTGGTTACGAATTCGGGCAGGTGGATAATCTGTACGACCAAATAGATAAGACCGAGGCGCAACTGAACAAGGCGCAGCAGATTCCAGCGGCAAGTTTGTTCAACTCTGACCCCAACATTTTTCGGCAAAATGTTGCCAACTATATCAATCAAAACGGGATCAGCACGATCAACGATGCCATGAACCTGTTTCAGGCTGATGGTTACGCAACGGTATTCAGCTCGTTCCATGTACCGTTAACGCCCTTTGTAATCTCCCACAAAGGCTTGGGTGGAAGTTTCGTCTTCGATGCAAATGTATCGGCGATTGCAAACCTGAATTTCATTTCCGATCCGGTCGCCGATATTACGCCGACCCAAGTCGGCGGCATAATGAACTATAACTCCGCAAGCCAAACCGTAACGTATAACCTGGATGGCGTGCTTCAGAGCGACAGCACGTTACTGATAAAAGCCGCAGCCGTTGCCGAACTCGGCCTGGGCTACAGCCGCCCGGTATTCAAAACCGACGCCGGTGAACTCATGGCCGGATTCCGCGCGAAATATTACAAAGTCGGGCTGGCGCGCAGCGCGCAACGTTTACTTGCAACTGATGGCGGTGCCGAAAACACTTTCGACGCAAGCCAGGATTATGTTTACAGATCGGGATTCGGGCTCGACACTGGCGCACTGTGGATCAGCAACCACTATCGCCTCGGCGCCTGGATCGACAACATCAACAAACCCAGTTTCAAGTTCAACGACGTGAACCTGACGGGATACACCGATGCTGCGGTCATTGCTCAACTTTCGCAAGGCGCAACCTATGAGATGGGTTCGCAACTGCATCTCGAAGGCGCGCTGTATACCGAAAGCCAGAACTGGGTGGTTAACGTCGGCCTGGATGCCAACGCCATTAAAGACCCGGTCGGCAGCGAATACCAATGGGCCACGCTCAGCGCCGGATATGCAACCGACAGTTGGTGGATACCGGGGTTTCGCACGGGTTACCGCACCAACATGGCGGGCACAAAACTGAGCTATTTGAGCGCTGGCCTGACGCTGTTTAAAAGCGTAACGCTCGATGTTGCATACGGTCTCGACTCAATCGAAATCGATGGGCAGAAAGGCCCGCGCAGCGCGATGTTCAATCTGGGCCTCGAGCTGTCGTTCTGAAAAATAACAAAGGCCGGATGCCGGGAACTCGCCCCGGCATCCGGCCTTTCCAGTTAATTCAGTTTCTAAATCAAGCGTGAACGCGAAGGCGGCGCGCAGACAGTACACGTCGTACGGCAAGCGACGCCGACAAAGTGCACGCTTGATTTAGAAACTGAATTAGAACGCCAGCGTAAATTGTGCGGCAAGATTAAGTTCGTCGGGCCCTCCGGCCACGGCGAGATCCAGCGTGTAATCGGTGCCAAGCCCCGCCCCGAAAGTCACCACACCCTGCTTGTCACCCAGTAGATTTTGTCGCAACCCGGCACGCAGTAGCAGATAGTGCGTCAGGACAAATTCACCGCCCACGCTCAGCATGCGTGAGCGGCGCTCAAAACCAATGCCGCTGTTCTGCACCAGATCAAGATCAACTTCAATCGCCCGGTTACGCCGCTCGTAGGCGATGCCGCCGCGCACCTGCGTGTTGAGCTGGTCGTGGCCGCCGACCGTGTCCGGGTAATACACTTTAATGGGTAACAGATTGCGCACGAACAAACCGCCGCTGTAAAAACGCCCTAACTCTTTAAACAGGCCGACATCCAGATTGAATACCGAGTCATTGCGCGATTTTGCAAAGCTCACTTTCGTATCCGCGTCCCGTACTGCTTCACTGGTTCCCGATGCCTGGAACAAAACGATCTTGGGGGTTATGCCCAATGCGAACGTGTCGAACGTGCGAAAGTCCGTCGTAAACACCTGTGCGAAAGACACGCCATGCTCCGCAACCGCTACGCCGCGTTCCTGGATCACGGTGTTGTACGCGCGCACCGTCGGATCGACCGTGACATTGGGCGTGTTTGCCAGCGCGCGTACCGACGCAAATTTGTAGATATTGAGGTACATTCCCGCGCCCAGAACATTGTTCGGTATGCTGACAAATAGCGACCCTGCGGCATTTTCAATCTGCCTGACCTTGACCAGCTTATCCAATAACCCGGCGGTGTTTTGCGCACCCGCCGCATCGGGATTACTCTCAAGTAGTTCAGCGGATTTTTGGAAATCATCCAGCAGGTTGCGCATATTTTCCGGGTCGCTGAGCACCCGGCTGTACGCCGGGGTGATGTACCAGTCGACGAACTCCACGCCGTAAGCCAGCAGCGCAGGATTGGTTAATGGCGCGGCCCGCACGCCGCTCGCCACACCGACTCCGCCCATCGCAACCGAACGCGCATCAATATTAAAAAAAGGCGTGGCGTCGGCGCGATTCCCGAGGACACTCGCGACAAAAATCACAACGGCAGCAAAGCGCAATTCTATTTGCATGGTTCTTTACATTTCACTCAATAACTCGTCGGCCATGCGTTCGGCCTGACCCGCATAACCACCACCAAACAAATTGACATGGTTCAGCACGTGGTAAAGATTGTAGAGTGTTTTGCGTACACCATAACCTGATGCAAGCGGATACGCGCTTTTGTAGGCGCGATAAAAATGCGGGCCGAACCCACCAAACAGTTCAGTCATGGCCAAATCGGTTTCACGATCACCGTAATACACCGCCGGATCAAAAATCACCGGCCGCCCGGTGGTATCGGCAGCGAAGTTGCCTCCCCACAGGTCGCCGTGCAGCAACGCGGGTTGCGGTTCGTGCCCCGCCAACAACACAGGAACTCTTTCGAGTACTTGTTCGAGCTTCGCGATTAACGCGCCGTGATAGCCCTTGCTTACGGCTAACTGTAGCTGGAATCTCAAACGATGCTCGCGCCAGAATACCACCCAAGAATCTTCATAGGTGTTGCGCTGCACTGTTGAACCGATGGTGTTGTCGCGATACCAGCCGCAACGCGGCGCAGTAACGCGGTGCAAAAGTGCGAGCTGCGCACCCAAGGCCGCACCCACACGTTCCCCATGCTGGGCGAATTCAACATACTCGAGCACCAAATAAGTCGTGCCGTCGACAGCACCCCAGCAAATCGGTTCCGGTACCCGAACGACACCGGTTTTTGCTATTTCCAACAGGCCTTCCGCTTCTGCCGCAAACATATCAGCATGCGCATCGCGATTGGTTTTAACGAAAAATCGCCGTACGCCGTCTTGAATCATGTATGCCGTATTGATGCATCCACCGTGAACCGGTTGCGGTTCACGACAAGCAACATTGCTGCCTACGGTTAAGGAAATATGGTCGCTAATCTCGGACCACAGCTTCACCATAAAAAACTCACCTGAGTTGCACGCCTGTCAACCCATCCGGAGGTAAATATTCTGTGGATAACTCTGTGGAGCAAAATTGCAGACACGCCTGCACATGGGCGCGAAAAGATGGACACTATTAAATGAGGATAACAAGAACTTACGAGGCCAACCCATAAGCAATCAATAACATACAGTCGCAGGACGCAAGTATAACGGTCCAACAGCAACCATACCTACCTGCACAACAAGCACACGCGCCACCCCTGTGCACAACAGGGCGCGTGAACAATCGTCTAGTTTAGTTGAAAGAAAGGAGGCTGGCATGCGCCAGCCTCCTTCACAACACTTACTTCGCGAGTGAGAGAACGAACTCAACCAGCTTTTCGATGTCCGCGTCAGGAACGCGCGGCGAGTACGGAGGCATCGGAACTTCGCCCCATACGCCCTTACCACCGGCCTTCACTTTGCCGACCAGCTTGTCTTTCATGGTGGCGTCGCCTTTGTACTTGTTACCGACGTCTTGCCAAGCCGGACCGACAACCTTCTTTTCGATCGAATGGCAAGCCAAGCAACCGCTCTTCTTGGCCAGTTCCAGTGCTTCGTCTTTACCGATTGCGGCATTAGCCTGACCAGCAGCCAACACAACTGCAACCGCAGAAACCGCTAACCAACGTGCTTTCATTTACCCTCTCCTCTTTCGTTTTTTCAAAATGCTAATGGCTACGCCGACTCGCCTCGCGCATGCCTGTATCGCACAAAAATGTAATCAATGAAGATGAAAAAGTTTGACGCCGCGACAAATACACCGACAACCGGACACCCCACCCCTCAACTTTATTATCGTTCGATTCAGCGTGCCTGAACTGCGAGACGAAGCTTTATGCCATGTGCACTTTCGGGTGTCAAGAAGATGGAATTACAAAGATGGAACAAAATACCTGGATAGCGGAAACAGGCCACATGTAAGGCAGTGATTCAGATAATTTTTAACGCCAACGCAAAATGACCCACGACGGAATTAAAAATCCTGGCGAAAGATCATTGTAGCGACGCGACATCAGGCCATCGCCGTTACTATCGACCAGATAATACGGCACGCCTTTTTTAGGAATGATCTTGATCATGTAGAGCTGGCCGTTGATCCGATATTCCTCAATGGCGGTTTCGCCGCGTTGCGTGATGGTGATTTCGGGTGCGAGCTCGGCGTCTGGATCACCGCCGGAAGACGACGGCGGGTGCGTGATCACCGGGGCAACTGGCGGCTCCTCAACAGTTTGCGCGACCACGGCCATGCCGAACGTGAGCAAAACTGCAACTACAGCCGTACGCGGCATTGTATCCATGCTTATAAATCCAGTAATACTTCTTGTTCTTCGGCCGACAGCTCAAAGCCACGGTGTTCGTAGTGGCTGAAAATTGCTTCAACGACTTCTTCCGGCTTGTCGAGAATTTTGAACAACTCCAGGTCCGCTTCGCCGATCATACCTTCGACCAGCAAGCGGCTCTTGAACCAGTCCACCAAACCTTCCCAGAACGGTGCATGCACCAGAATGATCGGGATGCGCCGTGTCTTCGCCGTCTGCACCAGCGTCAGAATTTCCGCAAGTTCATCGAGCGTACCGAAGCCGCCCGGCAGCACCACATACGCCGCTGCATATTTCACGAACATCACTTTACGCGAGAAGAAATGGCGGAAATAGAGGGATATATTCTGATAGCGGTTGGCGCTTTGTTCGTGCGGCAAGTTGATGTTCAAGCCGATACTGGGCGACTTGCCCGCGAACGCACCCTTGTTGGCTGCCTCCATCACGCCCGGTCCGCCACCGCTCACCACTGAAAATCCGGCGTCGGACAAACGCCGCGCGATATCTTCGGTGAGCGCGTAATACGGATGATCCTCCGGCGTGCGCGCCGACCCGAAAATACTCACCGACGGTTTAATGCGGGCGAGCTTTTCGAAGCCTTCGACGAACTCCGCCATGATCTGAAAAATTTTCCATGACTCACGTGTGAGCTGGGTATCGTTAATCGGCCGCAAACCCGGATGGGAAGATTTTGTATGTTCGTCCATAATCGCCTTCTTGAAATTTTTGTGGCCACCAAATAATCCATGACTACGCAAACACTACTGATCCTGGTGGACGGATCATCCTACCTGTATCGCGCATTCCATGCCATGCCGACCTTGAGCAACTCGCGCGGCGAACCGACCGGCGCGGTGTACGGCGTCGTCAACATGCTGCGCAAACTCATCGCCGATCATCCGTCCG
>JANOOV010000463.1:0-4764 GCA_031421535.1 Gammaproteobacteria bacterium | reverse complement strand
TGATAGAAGATCCTGCGGCGTTAACTGACACCGATCTGGAAAAAACCCAACAAATCGCCGTCGCCGAACCATTACTCCTCAATCGGCTGATTTCTCCTCGCGCCCATGTCACCAGTATCAATGTCACCGTGGTGTTGCCGGAAAAAAGTTTAGCGGAACCGCCGGAAGTTGTTGGATTCGCGCGCAATCTCATCGTACAAGCCAAGGAGCGTTTCCCGGGCGTCGATATTCATCTTACCGGCATGGTGCCGTTCAACAATGCGTTCGGTGAATACGCACAGAAAGACATGCAGACGTTGGTGCCGCTGATGTACCTGGTGATCACGCTCATCTGCATCTTCTCGCTGCGCTCGTTCACCGGCACGGCCACTACGTTGCTGGTGATCCTGTTCTCCGTGATCACGGCGATGGGCCTGATGGGCTGGTTAGGCATGAAGCTCACCGGACCGTCGTCCGTGGCGCCCACCGTCATCCTCACGCTGGCCATCGCCGACAGTATTCACATACTCACGACGATGTTTCACTACATGCGCGAAGGCATGAGTAAACGCGACGCGATCGTGGAAACCATGCGCATCAATTTCTCCGCCGTGTTTCTGACCAGCATCACCACGGTGATCGGTTTTCTGAGCATGAATTTCAGCGAAGTGCCGCCGTTCCGCGATCTGGGCAACGTGGTGGCCATCGGTGTGACGGCGGCATGGGTGTACTCGATCCTGTTCCTGCCCGCGCTCATGGCGGTGTTGCCGGTGCGCGTGAGCAAGGCGCGCACCCACACGGGGCGCGCGATGGAAAAAATGGGCAATTTCGTGGTGACCCGACGCCGCCCGCTGTTATGGGGCATGGTGTTTCTTTCAATCGGGTTGATCGCGTTCATTCCGCGTAATGAACTCAACGACGACTTCGTAAAGTACTTCGACAAGTCGGTGGACTTCCGTAACGCGTCCGACTTCATGATCGAAAATCTCACCGGCGTTAACCAGATTCATTATTCGCTGAGCGCGGGTGAAAGCGGCGGCGTGAGCAATCCGGAGTATTTGCGCAAACTGGAAGAGTTTGCCAACTGGTATCGAACCCAGCCCGGCGTCGCCCACGTCAACTCGATTGCCGACGTGATGAAGCGGCTGAACAAAAATATGCACAGCGACGATCCGGCGTGGTATCGCATGCCCGACGAACGCGAGTTGAGCGCGCAGTATTTGCTGCTGTATGAAATGTCGTTGCCGTTCGGTCTCGACCTCAACGACCAGATCAACGTGGATAAATCCGCGAGCCGCATGGTGGTGACGCTGGGCAATTCGACCACCAAAGAAATTCTCGCCCTGGAAGCACATGCCTACCAATGGCTGGAAAAAAATGCACCGCCGACCATGCTTAGCTATGGCACCGGCCCGTCGGTGATGTTTGCCTACATCGGCGAGCGCAATATCCGCAGTATGATTGGCGGCAACATCACCTCGCTGTTGCTGGTGTCGCTGATCATCATCGTTGCAATGCGCAGCTTTAAAATTGGCCTGATCAGTTTGATCCCAAACCTCGTGCCGCTGGGCATGGCCTTCGGTTTGTGGGGATTGATGGTCGGGCAAGTCGGTCTGGCGCTGTCGGTGGTGACGTCGCTCACCTTTGGTATCGTGGTGGACGACACGATCCACTTCTTGACTAAATATCTGCACGCGCGGCGCAAGAAAGGTTTCTCGCCAGAGGAGTCCGTCCGTTACGCCTACGCCACGGTGGGCACGGCCATGTGGGTCACATCGCTGATTTTGATTGCGGGATTCTCGGTGCTGATGATGTCGGCGTTCCAGTTGAACAGCGGCATGGGCATGCTCGCGGCGATCACCATCGCGTTCGCCCTGCTCGCCGATTACCTGTTGTTACCCCCGTTGCTAATGAAACTAGAGGAGAAGAAAAATGCAGCAGTCGCTACCAAAGATGATGACGATATTGATCCCAATACTGTTCCTGCTACCGCTTAACGCAGGGGCGGAAACGCCGGAAGAAAAAGGCTTGGCGATTGCCATCGAAACCGATAAGCGCGATGAGGGCTTCGGCGACTTCACCTCGAATATGGAAATGACCCTGAAAAACAAACAGGGCGAGGAAAGCCGCCGCGCGATTCGCATCCAGACTCTGGAAATGAAAGCCGACGGCGACAAAGGGCTGTCGATTTTCGACGAACCGGCGGATGTGAAAGGCACGACGGTGCTGACCTTCTCGCACAAAACCGACGATGACGACCAATGGCTGTATTTGCCGGCCTTGAAGCGCGTGAAGCGCATTGCGTCAAGCAACAAGTCGGGTGCGTTCATGGGCAGCGAATTTGCGTTTGAGGACATCGGCTCGCAGGAGGTGGAGAAGTACACCTACAAATATCTGCGCGATGAAGACTACAAGGGCCTGCCGTGCTTTGTGATCGAGCGTTATCCGGTGAGCAAAAACTCTGGTTACAAACGCCAAGTGGTGTGGATCGACCAAGCGGAATACCGCGCGCTGAAAATTGATTTTTATGACCGCAAGGACAGCTTGCTCAAGACGCTGATGTTCGATCAGTACGAAAAATATCTGAACAAGCATTGGCGCCCCGGCCAAATGGTCATGGTCAATCACCAGACCGAAAAGCAGACACTGCTCAAATGGACCAATTACAAATTTCGCGCGGGTTTGAAAGAGGCTGACTTTAATCAGGAAGCGTTGGCAAGGGCGCGCTAGACGACCATGTTTTCCAGGCACGCGAAAGATCGGAGTAGGAGCGGCGCCCCCGCCGCGATTCGCGCCGAGGGCGGCGCTCCTACACTCGTGCTTGCGCTATGCATCTCGGTGTTTTACCCACTGGCACACGCCAACGAATGGTCGGGCAACGTCGCACTGGAAGTCCGCGCCTTCGCGCAGGAAGGCGCGCCGCAACAACAGCGCACGTATTATTCGCTTGCGGCGCAGCCGGAGTACTACCACAAATGGGATGACGGCGAGCAAAGCTTCACCTTCGTGCCCTTCGCGCGCGTGGACCGTTACGACGCTGAGCGTACGCACCTGGATGTGCGCGAACTGACCTGGCTGCATGCCACCGCGACACACGAGTGGCGCGTGGGCGTGCGGAAGGTATTTTGGGGCGTCACCGAAGCACAGCATCTGGTCGATATCATCAATCAGACCGATGCGCTGGAAAATCCCGACGGCGAAGACAAGCTCGGCCAGCCGATGGTGAATCTCGCGCTGATCCGCACGTGGGGCACGCTGGATTTATTTGTGTTGCCCGGGTTTCGTGAACGCGAGTACCCCGGCGTTGCGGGTCGCCCGCGCTTGCCGTTGCCGGTGGATACTGGTCAGACCAGTTTTGATTCTTCACGCGAACAACAGCACATTGACGCTGCGGCGCGCTGGCGCAAAACCCTGGGCGACTGGGATGTGGGGCTGTCGTATTTTTCCGGCACCGGTCGCGATCCGCGCCTGGCACTCGGGCTTGACAATAACAGCGCGCCGGTGCTGGCGCCGCATTATGATTTGATTACCCAGACCGGGCTCGACGTGCAAGCGACACTCGGCGCGTGGCTCTGGAAGCTCGAAGCGATTCGCCGCACCGGACAAGGGCCGAGTTACAACGCCACCACCGGTGGTGTTGAGTACACGTTTTCCAATCTCGCCGAATCCGGTATTGATGCAGGCATGATCAGCGAATTTTTATATGACTCGCGCGGTAGCGCTGCCCCGACGCCGTTTCAGAACGACGTGATGTTCGGCGGGCGCCTCGCCTTCAACGACGAGCAAAGTACCGAGCTGTTACTGGGCGCCATCTTCGATACTCAAAGCAACACCCGCCTGTACAGCGTCGAAGGCAGCCGCCGCATCGGCGCGCAGTGGAAGCTCAGCGTCAAGGCGCGTGCCTATGTGGCGGTCGCCCCGGATGACTTGCTCTATAGCCAGCGCAACGACGACACCCTGCAAGTCGAGCTGGCGCGTTATTTTTAGACACGCCGCATTACAACCAGAGTACGCAGTGCATCAATCAGTTTTTTGTGGTTCTGCATTTTCGATGGGGCGTACGCGGATAATGACGTCGATGCCTTCGCAGGCAGTGCCGTGCGGAGCTTGGGGCAGTTTCGCGATGTCCAGGTCTGTGGCATCGACATCGGTAAGTTCACCGGTCGTGACGTTGTAAAAATGGTGATGCAGGTCGGTGTTGGAGTCGTAGAAAACTTTGTTCGGATCAATGATGACTTCGCGCACCAGTCCTTTGCGGGCGAACAGTCCGAGCGTGTTGTACACCGTTGCTTTGGACGCCACAGTACCGGCTTGATTAACCAGCTGCAGCACTTGCTCGGCAGACAGATGTTGTGGCCTGGACAACAACACGGCGGCAATCTGCACGCGTTGCAGTGTGGGGGAAATGCCCAGGTTGGTCAGGACGCGCACGACTGCTTGCATAGCTCACCTTTCCTCACCCCAAAGGGGTTGTTGCGACCCGTATTATACCCAGCGTAGAGCGGCGAAGGTCATGAAGATTAATCTCTTCAGAGCGGTTATCGTACCCGGCACGCGTGGCCTGATGTCCCGTGTGTGATTGGTTTCTCAGTTCTCATTCCATTTCCAATTCAAATCGATACGTCGTTGCCCCGCCTTGCGTGCTACAGCACTGTCTGCGGCGGGGCGTCTAGCAGCCTGTCGGACTTAGGATGGCGGGGCTGCAACAGCGGGAGAGCGGTCCATAACAGCGCAAATTTTCGTTGAATAGAATCACTATTCGCCTCAAATTTGCGCTGTTCTGTC
>JANOOV010000462.1:0-1798 GCA_031421535.1 Gammaproteobacteria bacterium | reverse complement strand
GCGAGGCGCAGACCCGCAGCAATACTGTACGTATTGCAAGGGGCTGCAACGACGCAGGGCGAAAAAAGACGCCGTTTCATGTTTCGATATCTCTGAGTCATGGCACTAACAAAGATCAGGTCTTGTCTTTTTCCGCAGGCGTCTGTTCCTTGGTCGCCTGCCCTTCGATCACGCGACCTTCCGGCTCCTGGTGTACGACTTTCACCGGCTCGGCGGGAGCGGCGGGTTTGTCTTCTTCTTCGCCGTCGCGCATCGATTTTTTGAAATTCTTGATCGCGCCGCCGATATCGCTGCCGATGTTGGACAGCTTTTTGGTACCGAACAACAGCATCACGATGGCCAGAATAATCACCAACTGCCAGATACTAAAACCCATATATCGTCCTCCTGTTCATCGGCGCGTTATTTTTTGCGCGCCGTTTTTTCGTCTATTCCTGACGTGCCCAAACGCCGCTGCAATTCTTTGAGTACGTCCTCCGGGCCCAGCTCTTGCTGGGCCAGCAAGACCAAGGTATGAAACCATAAATCTGCGATTTCATATACGACCTGCTCCTTGTTCCCGCCTTTTGCCGCAATGATCGTTTCAGCGCTTTCCTCGCCGATCTTTTTCAGGATCGCGTCCAGCCCCTTGGCATACAACGATGCCACGTACGACTGATCGGCGCTCTGCGTTTTGCGCTGCTCCAGAATTTGCGCGAGCTGCGAGAGTATATCGTTCATTTTGGCGATTACTTGCTGTAAATCTGGCTGGGATCTTTAAGTACCGGATCAACCGCGATCCAGGCACCCTGCTGTAACCGCTGAAAAAAACAACTGTGCCTGCCGGTATGACACGCGATGTTACCCTGCTGTTCCACACGCAGTAGCAAAACGTCATTGTCGCAATCCATGCGGATTTCCTTCACGACCTGCACGTGGCCCGATTCTTCGCCCTTGCGCCAGAGCTTATTGCGCGAGCGCGACCAGTACACCGCACGCCCTTCCGCGACCGTGAGTTCAAATGATTCGCGGTTCATCCACGCAAACATCAACACGCGACCGGTTTCGGCATCCTGCGCAATCACAGGCACCAGGCCATCGGTCGTCCACTGAATTTGATTGAGCCAATCTTGATTCACAAACGCATCTCAATTCCGTGCTGCGCCATATAATTCTTGGCCTGCCCGATGGTGTAGGTGCCGAAATGGAAAATGCTCGCCGCCAGCACCGCGTCGGCGTGCCCCAGCTTGACACCGTTGACCAGATCATCGAGTGTGCCCACACCGCCAGACGCAATCACCGGCACCGCGACCGCATCGCTGACCGCGCGATTCAATTCGTTGTCGAAGCCGATCTTGGTGCCGTCGCGATCCATGCTGGTCAGTAAAATTTCACCGGCGCCGTAATCCACCATGAGTTGTGCCCACGCGATGGCGTCAAGACCGGTCGCCTTGCGTCCGCCGTGCGTGAAAATTTCCCAGCGCGGTATTTCGCCCGGTGCGCTCACGCATTTGGCGTCGATAGCGACGACAATGCACTGCGCGCCAAAGCGTTCCGCCGCTTCTTTGACAAACTCCGGCCGCGTGACAGCGGCGGTGTTGATCGACACCTTGTCGGCGCCCGCGTTCAGCATGCGCCGGATGTCGTCAACCGTGCGGATGCCGCCGCCCACCGTTAGCGGAATAAACACCTGCCCCGCCACCGCTTCGACCACATGCACCAGCGTGTCGCGGTTGTGCGCCGAGGCGGTGATGTCGAGAAAGGTGATTTCATCGGCGCCCTGCTCGTCGTAACGCCTGGCGATCTCGACCGGATCACC
>JANOOV010000461.1:0-4794 GCA_031421535.1 Gammaproteobacteria bacterium | reverse complement strand
TGCTCGGCACTTCTATCGCGCGGCCATTGATTGCGAAACGGCTGGTGGAAATCGCCAACGAAACCGGCGCCGATGCGATTTCGCACGGTGCCACCGGTAAAGGCAACGACCAGGTACGTTTCGAGCTGGGCGCGTATGCGTTGAAGCCGGACGTGCGTGTGATCGCGCCGTGGCGCGAGTGGGATCTGACCTCGCGCGAAACGCTGCTGGCCTATGCGGCGAAACACGGTATTCCCATCGAAATGAAAAAGGGCAAGAAATCGCCGTACTCGATGGATGCCAATCTGTTGCATATTTCTTACGAAGGCGGCGTGCTCGAAGACCCGTGGTCGGAAGCCGAAGAATCGATGTGGCGCTGGACCGTGCCTGTGGAAAAAGCGCCGGCCAAGCCGACGTACCTGGAGTTGACCTATAGCAAGGGTGACGTGGTCGCCATCGACGGTAAGAAGTGGAGCCCGGCGAATCTCATGGCCAAGCTCAACGAAATTGGCGGCGCGAACGGCGTGGGTCGTCTCGACATTGTCGAGAATCGGTACGTAGGTATGAAGTCGCGCGGCTGCTACGAAACACCCGCAGGCACCATCATGCTCAAGGCGCATCGTGCCATCGAGTCTATTACCCTTGATCGCGAAGTGGCGCATCTCAAGGATGAATTGATGCCGCGCTACGCGTCGATGATTTACAACGGCTACTGGTGGTCGCCGGAGCGCATGATGTTGCAGAAAATGATCGACGCCTCGCAAGCCACTGTGAACGGCGTAGTGCGGCTGAAATTGTACAAGGGCAACGTCATCGTCGTGGGGCGCAAGTCCGACAAAGACAGTCTGTTCGATACCAAGATCGCTACATTTGAAGAAGACGCGGGCAGTTACAATCAGGGTGACGCGACCGGCTTCATTAAGCTTAATGCGCTGCGTTTGCGTATCGCGGCGAAGAAGCGCGGGGCGCTGAAGTTTTGAAATTGTAGGAGCGCCGCCCCCGGCGCGATTTGACGTGCGAGCGAGGCTTATCGCGCCGAGGGCGGCGCTCCTACCAAGTGCGTGAGTACGAGGATTCCATGGAATACAAAAACGCCACCATCAAACACAAAGCCAATGTCTACCACGGCGGTAAAGTCACCAGCCGTACCGTAACCACCGCGACCGGCGAAATGAAAACCCTGGGCGTGATGTTGCCCGGCGTGTATCACTTCAACACGCAGGCGCCGGAAGTGATCGGCGTGTTGCAAGGCCGTTGCCGCGTGAAATTGGCCAACAGTCAAAATTGGGACGAATACGCCGTCGGCGACAGCATCACCATCCCTGGCAATTCACATTTTGAAATCGATATCAGTGAACTGCTCGATTACGTCGGCCACTTCGGGTAACACGCCGCGTTCCTATAGCCCGGCGCGTTTTTTCAGGCAGAGCAAATACGCCTCCTGATCCGGCTCGGTGTTGTTGCGTTGCGCGTTCCACAACACTTCGCCGAAACACTCCATCATTTGATGTTCCGCTTCGTGGTCGCCGCCGAATTTTTTGGTTAACGCGAAATACCAATCGCGCACGCCGGGCGGCTGATCGGTCATCGACTGGTCGCGCAGCGCCAGGTGCATGCCCAGGTGCAGAAACGGATTGGTCGCGCCTTCTTCGGGTAGATAGTCCTTGTCCAAAGAATCTTCATCTTCCACCAGCGCGTGATACTCGGGATGAATGGCGATCACCTGCGCGATCTGGATTTCCAGCGGTTCCAGCGGCTGGTTTGCCTGGTACTTGCGCCAGGTGTCGAAAAAATAGCGGCGCATATTTTGCCGATTCGAGCCGAACAGCATGTCAGGTCGTCTCCGTTTTTTGTTTAAATTCGCACAGATCTTCGATCATGCACGCACCGCAGCGCGGCTTGCGCGCGATGCAGGTGTAACGCCCGTGCAGAATCAGCCAATGATGTGCGTCGTGTTTAAATTCGTCCGGTACTACCTTCAACAATTTCTTTTCAACTTCCAGCACGGTTTTACCCGGAGCTAATCCGATGCGATTGGCCACGCGGAAAATATGCGTGTCCACTGCGATGGTGGGTTGACCGAACGCGGTGTTCAAAATCACGTTCGCAGTTTTGCGGCCCACGCCCGGTAAGGCTTCGAGCGCCGCACGCTCATTTGGTACCGTCGCGCCATGCTGTTCGATCAGCAGCGCACAGGTCTTGATAATATTCGCCGCCTTGCCGTTGTACAGGCCAATGGTCTTGATGTAACCCTTCAGCCCTGCCTCACCCAGCGCCAGAATTGTTTGCGGCGTATTTGCCACGCGAAACAGTTTTTGCGTTGCCTTGTTCACGCTCTTGTCGGTGGCCTGCGCCGACAGAATCACCGCGATCAACAACTCGAACGGTGTTTGATAAACCAGCTCCGTGGTCGGCTGCGGATTGTGCGCGCGCAAGCGCTGAAAAATCTCGGTGCGTAGTTTCGGATTCATGGTGCGGCAGGCACTTTAACAAGGAACGCCTGATTGCGAAATAACGCCGTAGATTGTTTCCGTCTTTTCCAAAAAGGGGTGGCTAATACCTGCCGCTAAAGTCCCCCATCACTTCATCCGATAACCTGTCGCGCGAAGGTTATATCGCTGCTCAACGTGAATTTGTTCACGTGCTGAACCACACACCAAAAGACCTTTTCGAGAACATCAACATGAAAACCATGCGGCCCATCGCAACGAATCTCTGGTCAACGCTACATCGAGGAAGGCAAGCCATGCGTGATCTTTGGAAACTGACAGGACTGCTGTGCATTGTGGCTTTATTGTCGTCGTGCAGTGGTGACAGTTTTGTGGCGAGCGCCTCGTCGAGCGGCACACCGGGCACGGGCAGCGGCGGTACCGCGCCGGGGTGTGTGGCCGATCCTACGGCTCCGGGGTGTACGACTACCGCAGGTTATTTGACCATCCGCTCTTCCGTACAAGAAATTAAATCCGACGTGAAGGATACCGCCAAGATTATAGTCACGGTGCTGGATGTGAGCCGCGCCGCGATCAAAAATGTGCAAGTGGGCTTCACGGCTGTGTCCGCCAATAACACCTCGGCGGGTCAATTGAGTTCCCCGTTGGCCTACACCGATGAGACCGGCATAGCCACGGTGGATTTCACCGCGTCGCCGGACAATCCGGCCAATGGTGTGGTGTATGTACGTGCGACGATTACCGGCGTGCCCCCCGCTTCAGTGCCGATCACAATTAAAGGCACGACACTGACGCTGAGCGCGACGCAAACCATGCTCATTGTCACCGGCAGTAACATCACTCAGTTGGTCACGGTTGTGGCCAAGGATGCCGCAGGCCAGGGTGTGCGCAGCGTGCCGATCAATTTCAGTATTGCGGGCAGCAGCGATGGCCTCGTCGCTGCGCCTGCCGGTGCGGCCTTGTCGTTGCCGCAAGTCGTTACCGATTCCAGTGGCACCGCGAGGGTAACGCTGACCGGCGTGAGTTCCGGGGATGTGTATCTCACGGCGTCGGGATTAGGAACATCCACGCAGCAAAAATTTACGGTGCAAAACGTGGCGCTCGATAATCCGTTCCGCATCACGGCGCCGACGCCGATTGCGGGAACCACCTACACCACCATGTATGCGAATGGTTCAACGCAAGTATTTACGGTGACGGCCGACGCCAACAAATTAACTGCGGTTGCCGGCGTACGTACAGTTCGGTTTACTACCTCGATTGGATCCTGGCTCGGTGGAATTGCCTGCGGGCCGGCGTGTACCGATGTGGTTTTCAGCAGTAGCGTGGGCAGCGGCACGGCGTCGGCCACGCTGGTTTCCAATGCGGGAAATCACGGCTTTTCCACGGTGTATATCGTCGATCTCAATAACACCGACACATTTGCCTCCATGTCGGTGGCGATGTCTCCACCAGTGTCTTCCGCAGCGCAAACTTTTATTCAAAGTAATCTGAATGTATTGCCGCTTAAAACATCGACCACGGATTATGAAGCCAATCTCACCGCCACCGTGGTGACCAGCAACGCCAGCGGTAATTTCCCGATCTTCCAGGTGCCGGTGCAGTTTACTTTGCAAAATGCGACCGGAGGAGGTGAAGAGATCACCAAGAGTTTTGGTTTGACCGATGTGTACGGTGTTGTCAAATCGACCTTGAAATCCGGCCTGTCGCCTTCCGGACAAAACGCGGTAACGGTGAAAGCGACGGTGCTGTCACCGACGGCGGTGACGACGAGTTTGTCGGCTGCATTGACAGCATCGGCTTCGACCACACTAACGGCGGCGATTGCCACCACCACCACCACGGCGATCGCCGTCACAAGTGCGGTGGGATTCCCTGCGCTTCCGCCCAATTTCATCGTGGTCATCGGGACCGAACAAATGCTGGTGACGAGCATCGGCGCGGGTACCAATTGGACGGTGGTGCGTGGCTACAATGGTTCCACCGCCGCAACGCATTTGACCGGAGCGAGCGTGGATTACTATTCGACCACGGTTGCGGTTGTGAGTAACACAGCGTTTCCGGCATCGAATTTTGTCGTGGCTGTCGACGCTGAAAGAATGCTGGTGAATTCCACTCCGAATACGAATTCCTGGATCGTCACGCGCGGTTATGGCGGCACCATCCCGGCGGCGCATCTCTCGGGCGCCCTCGTGACATTTACTCCCGACATTTCCGACTCCATTAATGTCGTGATCGGCGGTGTCGGCGGCTCGGTGGTGTTGGGGCATTCAACCTTGATTGAGCTGGATGATAAAAATACTTCAAAGTATTCCATGGACATGTCGGCGCAAGTGGCCGACTCAAACGGCAATGCTGTGTCAGG
>JANOOV010000460.1:0-6688 GCA_031421535.1 Gammaproteobacteria bacterium | reverse complement strand
ACCGCGCCTGCCTTGCCGTCGGGATAGTGCTCGAATTGCCGGTACTCACGGCGGATCGGGAATGGCTGAAATTAAAGTCCAAGCTGGGTATCGTGATCGAAGCGGTGCGTTGAAAAATTACACCGTCCTTATTCTTACCAGTAAGAGAAATACTTTTTGGAGGAGCCACGATGCGCATTACCAGCAAGGGGCAGGTTACCGTGCCGCAAGAGATCCGCAACAAACTCGGCTTGCTGCCGAATACCGAAGTGGAATTCGAGCTGAAAGGCAACGTCGCGGTGCTGAAGAAAGCGGGCGTGTCGTCGCGGCGCGGGCGGGGTTTGTTGCAGGCCATGCGCGGCAAGGCGACCACCCGTTTGAGCACCGATGAAATCATGGCGTTGACGCGCAAGGCTTAGCGATGCGTCAGGTGCTATCGCCGTGCCAAAGGTAGCCGCCATTCGCCATTGCCGGACTTTTATATCGGCGCTCACGCTGCGGTGCGCGGCATACCGTTGCTCACTCGCGATGCCGCGGGCTACAAAACCTATTTTCCGCAGTTGATGCTGATTTCACCGTAGCAACCAACGCTGCTGCGCACGCTTGTGAATTACAACGTTCCGCGCTACCGACAGCTCTAAATCCAATTGAATTTCCATCGCTCCCAGCGATCAAGCACTATGCTTTCAGCGACCCGATGCGTTTTTACAGAGCATTGAGTTCCTATTCGTTTCAAGCCGGCTCGAAATAGCTTGGGGTATTCTGAAAAAATGGACACCAAAATGAACGCAGCAGCGAAGCCAGAACTTAAGCCTGCCAATGACAACCCTTGGTATTGGCTCGCGACACTGTACGGCGAATGGAACAAAGATTCGAAAGAACTAGACCAAGACATTGCACAAAAAAACCGGATTGCGTGGAACCGCTGGTTTGCCAAGGCTTTGAGCGCTGAGCAGCGCGATAAACTTCAAGAAAATGGGTTTTCGCGCGAGGAACTCGTACCGTGGACACCAAAGGAAGAAGCCGAGCTAGCCATCGCCTTTACAACCCGATCCGGGCGCACGGATCAATCGCTACCCGACCCCACTAGAGCAATCGACTTCTCGCATACCATTTTTGATCGCAACGTTTGTTTGATTGGATTTATTTTTCCTAACGATGCCAACTTCAAATCGGTGATGTTCTCTGGGACTGCCGACTTCGAATCGGCGACGTTCTCTGGGTATCCCACCTTCGTATCGGCGACGTTCTCTGGGTATGCCATCTTCCGATCGGCGACGTTCTCTAGGACTGCCATCTTCGTATCGGCGACGTTCTCTGGGTACGCCAACTTCCAATCGGCGACGTTCTGGACTGCCAACTTCGAATCGGCTACTTTCACTGGGGGTGCCAACTTCAATTCGACGACGTTCTCTGAGTTAGCCTACTTCAATTCGACGACGTTCTCTGGGGGTGCCGACTTCAAATCGGCGACGTTCTCTTCGCATATCGATTTCATAAATTCTGAATTCACCGCGAAAACCATCTTTGCCCACGCACACTTTATTTCAGAGGTTCCGGACTTTCGTGGTGCAAAACTGCATGAAGCGACGGAATGGCACGGAGTACGCTGGCCCTCTGCGCCGACAGACAAAACGAAAGCTCAAGTTCAGGTTTACGCCTACGAACGTCTCAAGCAGGAGATGGAACGCCTAAAGAAGCACGAGGATGAGTTGCTCTTTTTTCGCAAAGAGTTACGGGCGCGGCGCGTATTGGTCCCGTTCTGGACAGCGGCGTGGTGGTTCAACACTCTCTATGCAGTGTTGAGCGGCTATGGCCAGAGCACGTGGAAGCCGCTGGTTGGGTTGTGCGTGTTGTTCTTACTCGTGGGTGCCGTATTCGTGTGGGTGCCCGAAATTACTGGAACATCCATGACGATACCGCAGGCGGCCAGCGTCAGTTTTGCGAGTATTTTTGCGATCTTTCCGATGCCCAAGGGAATCATGGCCCTTGATGTGTTTGATAGTCTGTCGAGCCTGGCGAAGATCATCCTCGTGGTGGAAGCGTTTTTTGGCACGCTGTTGCTCTTTCTTCTGGGTGTCGCGCTACGCAATCGATTCCGGATGCGGTGAATATCGGCAGCGACTGAGGCAGGGCGGCGAGTAGCAACGATCATAGTTAAGTTGCCGGAAGCTTTGTTAGGCAAGTGCCGAATTTATTCATTTTTCCTGGGACCGCGAGCGTCCCGCTCGCTGTTTTGCGGGCAAGATGCCCGCGCTCCCGGGGCTTGAAAATAGAGGGGAGGGTTACTACGCCAACCCGCCCGCCTGCTGATCGGCATGATACGACGAGCGCACCATGGGTCCGCTCGCGACATTTTTGAATCCCAATGCGTAACCGACTTCCGCCAGCCGATCAAATTCGGCGGGTTCCACATAACGCGCGACCGCCAGATGGTGTTTGCTGGGTTGCAGGTATTGACCCAAGGTGAGCATGTCGCAGTCGTGGGCGCGCAGGTCAGCCATCACGGCTTCGATTTCCGCCGAGGTTTCACCCAGGCCCAGCATCAAGCCGGATTTGGTCGGCACGTTCGGGTACAGCGCTTTAAAGCGTTGGATCAGGGTTAGCGACCATTGGTAGTCCGCGCCGGGGCGCGCCTGCTTGTAAAGTCGTGGCACCGTTTCGAGGTTATGGTTGAACACGTCGGGAGGTGCCTTGTTCAGGATATCCAGCGCCACGTCCATGCGGCCGCGAAAATCCGGCACCAACACTTCGATGCGCGTCTGCGGTGCGAGCGTGCGGATGGCGGTGATGCAATCGACGAAGTGTTGTGCACCGCCATCGCGCAAGTCGTCGCGGTCTACTGACGTGACCACGACATATTTCAAACCCATCGCGCTAATGGTCTTGCCGAGATTGACAGGCTCGTTGACATCCAGCGGGTTGGGGCGGCCGTGGGCCACGTCGCAAAACGGGCAACGGCGCGTGCAGATGTCGCCCATGATCATGAAGGTGGCGGTGCCGTGACTAAAACACTCACCGAGATTCGGGCACGAGGCTTCTTCGCAGACGGTGTGCAAATTGTTTTCGCGCAATACCTGCTTCAGGCGCGTGACTTCTGGGCCGCTCGGTGATTTGGCACGTATCCACGCTGGTTTGCGCTGCGGCGTAATCGTGGGCACTACCTTGATGGGGATGCGCGCCATCTTGAGTGCGCCGCGTTCGTGGGTGGGTTTGTTTTGTTCGGACATAGGGGTGTGCCTACAGGGTGATGTTTGCGTCGATGATTTGCACGCTATTGTACCCGAGCCGCGTGCACAGATGCTTGAGCAAAACCTCCGCAACTTCTGTGAGGTCGGTCGGCCCGCCCAGCGCGCGCAGTTGCGTGACGGGCAATCCGGCATAGCCGCAGGGATTGATGCGGCTAAACGGCTCCAAATCCATATCGACGTTGAAACTCAAGCCGTGATAGCTGCAACCGCGCTTCACGCGCAATCCCAACGCGGCGATTTTTGCACCGTTGACATACACACCGGGCGCGTCGCGGTGCGCCACGGCGGCGATGTCGTAGTCGTGCAACAGCTCGATCACCGCCTGCTCCAGGCGGCTGACCAGATCCCGTATGCCCCAGCCTTTACGCTTCAAATCCACCAGCACATAAGCAAGCAGTTGCCCGGGCCCGTGATAGGTCACTTGTCCACCGCGATCAGTTTGCACCACGGGAATGGCGCCGGGTGTCAGCAGATGTTCGGACTTGCCATTAAGCCCTTGGGTATACACCGGCGGATGCGCAACAAACCAGATTTCATCAGGGCTTTGTGCATTACGCCGTGCGGTAAATTGTTGCATGGCGTGCCAAATCAGCACGTAGTCGAGCTGACCCAAATGGCGGACCCGCAGATTATTTTGCGACGTCATTGGCATTCGCGCGCCGTATTTGCATATTCATCTCCGGCCCCCTGATCGATCACCAGTTGATCGCTAAACTTCCCCCCGATCTTGACGATATCCCACTTAGCCGGGCTGTGCCTGGACGGGGTGTTTGCGCCACACCGCTGATAATGTAAGCCACTTGCAGGAAAGCATCCATGTCGGTGCACGAGCAGTTTTCACAGCAACTCGAAGCCTACAGCGTATGGAAGTTGCGCATGATCGCGCATATCCGCGCGTATCAGGAGTGGCTGCTTAACAATGGCCTCAACGAGCCGGAAGACGACTTGCGTATTTTCGAGTTGGTCGAGGCGCTCAAGTCGGATGCATTGACCATCGCCTTCGTTGCGGAATTTTCGCGCGGTAAAACCGAACTGATTAACAGTATTTTCTTCGCCGATTACCAGCGCCGCCTGCTGCCTTCGTCGGCGGGCCGGACCACCATGTGCCCGACCGAGATGTTTTACGACAAGGTCGATGACCGCGCCTACATTCGCCTGCTGCCGATTGAAACCCGTTCCGAAGACACCACCATCGCCCAGTACAAACACAATCCCATGTATTGGACCACCATCGATCTGGACACCAGCTCACCCGACCGCATGGCGGAGTCGTTTAAAGAAATCGTGCGCGTGAAAAATATCAGTGTTGCGGAAGCCGAACGCATCGGCTTGTATCACCCCGATCCCGCTGCGCCCGACGCACCTCCGCCGACGCAAGTTGAGGTGCCGGTGTGGCGCCACGCGATGATCAGCTTTCCGCACGCCTTGCTCAAGCAAGGCCTGGTGGTGCTCGACACGCCCGGTTTAAACGCGCTGGGCAACGAGCCCGAGCTCACTATGGAAATGATTCCGGCGGCGCAGGCGGTCATGTTTATTCTCGCCGCCGACACCGGCGTAACCAAGACCGATCTTGACATGTGGAAGCACTGCATCACGCCGCACATGAATATTGAAGACGGCGGCGTGCTGGCGATATTGAACAAGATCGACACCTTGTGGGACGACCTGAAAGACGCCGCCGGTGTGGACGAGAGTATCGAGTCGCAGTGCGCCGCCACGGCGCAGATGCTGAATCTCAACCGGGCGCAGGTGTTTCCATTATCGGCGCAGAAGGGGTTGCTCGCCAAAGTAAAGCAGGACGCGAGCCTGTTGGAACGCAGCGGGTTGTTGCCGCTCGAACGTTATTTGTCCGAACACGTCGTACCCTCGCGGCAGCGCATCGTGCGCGACAACGTGGTCAGCCGCATCGGCACGCGTATCGAGAGCACGCAACACTTGTTGCAAGGCCGCTTCAACGCAGCGCAGGGCCAGCTCAACGAACTGCGTTCACTGAGCGGCAAGAACACTGACGTTATCTTGCAATTGATGAACAAGGCGCGCGACGCGCAGGCAAGCTACAAGAAGAACGTCGAGAATTTTCAGACCAGTCGCCATGTTTTGACACAACAAGTGAAAATTGTTCTGGAAACGCTCAGCATTGATGCATTCGACAAAATGATCGCCAAGTCACGCCACGAAATGGTGGAAAGCTGGACCACCGGTGGCATGAAAAACAGCATGAAAATATTTTTCGACTCGGCAGAGCACATCATGGAACAGGTCAACTGGCAGGCCGACAAATCCAACGATCTGGTGCAGGCGATTTACCAGCGCTTCCGCGACGAGCATGACTTGTCCGACATCAAAACAACCTTGTTCTCGACTAAAAAATACATCGCCCAATTACAGCGCCTGCACAAAGAAGCCGACGCGTTCCGCGACAGCCCCGTCACCACCATGACCGAGCAAAGTTTTGTCGTGAAGAAATTTTTCGTGTCGCTGGTCAGTCACGTGCGCAACGTTTATTTTCAGGCCAGGCAGGACGCGGAAAGCTGGGCCAAGTCGGTGATGAGCCCGCTGGGTATTCGCATCAAGGAGCGCAAGCACCAGTTGGACGAGCATCTGGAAAATCTGAAAAAAATAAAAATGTCGCGCGAAAAGCTCGAAGAAAAAATTGCCGAACTCGAAGCCCTGTGCGCGAACCTGAGCAAGCAGCTGGAAACCATCAATGCGTTGCTCGAAGCGATCAACACGCCGCTGCCTACGCACGGCGCGGAACCTGCGCCGTTGCAGGCGGCGGTGGGGTAGTGCAAGGGGGTGTGCGGCGTTTACCTTGGCGTCCATTGCCATGCAACTATCGTTTGATCTTCGTATTCCTTCCTGAAGGGTCCGTTACTGACAATTTTGTATGCTTCGTGTTCAAAATTAGAATACGGGCGCTGTGAGAAAACGATGGTGCTGAATTCCCCAGAACGTATGCGTTGCATCAGCCTGTTTGGGTCGTAGAGTCCCTGCCGGATCAAAATATCTGTCAAGAACCAGTCGTAACCCACGGGGTTGCCCAGTTGGATAGCGATCTTCTCGTGAAAAATCAGCGTTCCTTCGTTCGAGCGATAACGCGCAAGATAGGGGGTTAAGTTAACGCCCGCGTCATCCCGCGTGACCACGGGTTTGTGATTCGCAAAACCCTGAGATGCGCCAGTCAAAACCTGGACGAGGAGCGGCGCGAGTACCAGCAATACCGGCAATTGTCTCGACCTGGGGATACTCCGATCATCCGCAGTAAATAACGCAGAAATGACCAGTAGCATGCTGGCGGAAGCGAATTCCGCATAATAGTTGGCGCTGGATCCTGATTTTCCTGACGAGTAGACATTCCACACCAAGGCGACAAGCCAGTAACACAGCAGCAACATGTTATTGGCGCGCAGGCGCCACGCGATAAACAGTGCGGGAGGCAGCGCGAGAATCAAGCCATA
>JANOOV010000459.1:0-13003 GCA_031421535.1 Gammaproteobacteria bacterium | reverse complement strand
GCGCACCATCGCACGGATCGCCATCCCCGGCAGACCGTGCGCGTAGGCGTCGTCATGAATCTGTACCAACGGTATTTCCAGGTTGCGCTGAATGTCGTTCGACAAGGCCTTCAGCGGCGAGATGTACAACACCTCGGTTTCGTTGCGTAATTGTCCCGCACTGGCACGTTGCACCAGCGTGTCGATGGCGCACAAAAACGCCGCGAGCGTTTTACCGGAACCGGTCGGCGCGGCCACCAAGGTATGCGCGCCGCTGCGAATCGCCGCCCAGGCCTGCATCTGCGCAGGCGTGGGCGCAGCAAAACTACGACTGAACCAGTCGCGCACGGCGGGATGGAAGTCACGAAGCGGCATGGCGCGTTGCAGCGATAATAGAGTGATGTCGATTATACTACTGCGCGCGGCAGCAACGCCCCTACATGCAGGAAACGATATCCACGTGACACCGAACCACGATATCCCGCTTTACGTCGATCTCGACGGCACGCTGACCTACAGCGATCTGCTGCTGGAAAGCCTGTTCGCGCTGCTGCGGCACAATCCGTTGGCGGTATTTCTGTTGCCGTGGTGGCTGTTTCAAGGCAAGGCGTATTTGAAAGCGCAGATCGCGCTGCGTGTCGATGTGGACGTGACCACCTTGCCGTACCACGCAACGTTTCTCGAATTTCTCAGGGCCGAGCACGCACGCGGGCGACGGTTGACGTTGGCGACCGCGTCGTCGCGTCGTTACGCCGAGCAGGTCGCGCGGCATCTGGGAGTTTTCGCCGCCGTGCTGGCCAGCGACGACACCTGTAACCTCGCCGGCGACGCCAAGCGCGACGCGATTCTCGCCCACAATCAACAGCAGCCATTCGACTACGCGGGTAACGAACACCAAGATGTCGCGATCTGGCGCCGGGCGCGCGCGGCGCTGGTGGTGAATGCGTCCGACGGCGTAGTTGGCGCCGCCACGCGCGTGACCCAGGTACAGCAGGTTTTCGACCGCCCGACTGGCGGCGCGTTGCGCTATCTGTACGCATTGCGCCCGCATCAGTGGCTGAAAAACATGCTGCTGTTTGTGCCACTGCTCACCGCGCATGAATGGACCAACTCCGTGGCGGTTGGTCAGCTGCTACTCGCCCTGGTCGCGTTCAGTCTGGCGGCATCGAGCGTGTACGTGCTGAACGACTTGCTCGACGTCGCCGCCGACCGCCTGCACCCGCGCAAGCGCACGCGACCGTTTGCCTCCGGCGCGCTGCCGCTGTTGCACGGCCTGCTGCTGGTGCCGGTGTTGGCTGTTGCGGGGCTGCTGGTTGCTACCCTGGTGTCGCGCGAATTTGTTGGAGCGCTGCTGATCTACGTGCTGCTGAGCACCAGCTACTGCCTGTATTTCAAACGTTACGCGCTGATCGACGTGCTGCTGCTGGCTGGGCTATACACGTTGCGCGTGATCGCGGGCGCGATTGCCATCGACGTGCCGTTGTCGTTCTGGTTGTTGGCATTTTCGGTGTTCCTGTTTTTCAGCGTCGCGCTGCTGAAACGCTGCACCGAACTGCGCAGCCTGCGCGATGCCGCGCGCGAGTCCAGCGCCGGGCGCGACTATCATGTCGGCGATCTTTCCGACCTGCGCGCGATGGGTATGGCCAGCGGCTATCTCGCGGTGCTGGTATTCGCGCTGTTCATCAACAGCCCCGAGGTCGCGGAGCGCTACACTCATCCGCAACTGTTGTGGCTGTCGTGTCCCGCGCTGTTATATTGGATCAGCCGCGTGTGGATCAAACAGGGGCGCGGCGCAATGCACGACGACCCGCTGCTGTTTGCGTTGCGCGATCCGGCCAGTTGGGCGGTATTGATCGCGATGCTGGCGGTGGTGTTTGCCTCCATGTGAGGTGTAGTCAGGTTTGTTTAAGTTGGTGCCGTAATAATAGGGTACGCGTCTTTCTAACTCGATAATTCATGCATGCGCCGCATCGTCGTCATCAACATCAAGGGTGGTTGTGGCAAGACCACCATCGCCACCAATATCGCCAGCCGTTACGCGGCGGGCGGTTTTGGCGTGGCCTTGCTCGACTACGACCCCCAAGGTTCCAGCATGAACTGGCTCAAGCAACGTCCCTCCGAACTGCCTGCGGTGTACGGTATCGCGGCGCATCATGCGCAGCACAGCGTAACGCGCTCATTCGCGCTGCGTGTGCCGCCGCATGTGAGTCGCATTGTGGTCGACACTCCGGCAGGCCTGAAAGGCTATAAATTAAGCGAGCAGTTAAAAGACTACGACGTGGTGATTATTCCGGTGGTGCCGTCGGCCATCGACATCCACGCCAGTGCGGATTTCATGCGCGACTTGCTGGTGGTCGGCAAAGCGCGCGCGCGCCACATGCGCCTGGCGATCATCGGCAATCGCATCCGCATGGCCACGCCCGCGCTGAAATCGTTTGAAATATTTTTGGACCAGTTGCATATCCCGGTCATTGCGCGTCTGCGCGACGCGGGCAATTACCTGCTGGCCGCTGAGCAAGGCCTGGGTGCACACGAGCTGGATCTGCCGGACCTGCCCGAAGCGCAGCAGGACCGGTTGGTTTGGGATGCAATAGTGAACTGGATTGAGACCGAGCCGCGCCCCGTTTGACGTTGCGTGGGTATTCCAGTGGCAGGGTGAGTTAGGCGCGCCATCCCGGTTCGGACGCGTATTTCGCGCGCACGCTTCATCAATGTCACCTTGCATCGATCCAGAAGGGAATAAAATTCAATACCCGCCCTTGCGCCGACTCTCCGGCAGGCCCGCGATGCGGCCGCCTTGTTTGGAGGGATCGCGCGGGAACAGTTTATACAGATAACTGTTATCGACTTTTTTGTCGGGCCACTTGTCCTGCATGGCCTTAATAATGTTGCGCGTGTTGGGTTGGCTACCGGCGTTGTTGACGAACTCGTCGCGCAGGAAGTTCACCATGTCCCAATGTTCGGGGGTCATGGCGATGCCTTCCTGTTCGGCGATGACTTTGGCGACTTCTTCGTTCCAGTCATCGAGGTTGACCATGTATCCGTTCTTGTCGGTCTCGACCGTTTTACCGTTCACTACGACTGTCATGATGTCCTCCTGTTTCAGTGGTTAGGGTGATTCATTTTAATTCCTGGATATCCTTGTGCGGGATAAACACACCGCAGCCAAGCTGCCGGTGTGATCCTAGACCGCGTTGTTGCAGTGTCAAGGATTCGTCTACGCGCAGTTCCGCCAGCATCAGGCTGCGGGTGCGCAATGCGCCGTCGGTAGCGAGAATACTTTTCTCCATGCCACACAACATTTTTTTGGGCTGCACGCCCAGCGTTTTCAGTTGCATGAGAACGTCGCGCAAAAACTGTTGTTCATCACCTTCAGCTGCCGTGACGTAACGGGCGAAAATCGTGGTGAGCGTGCTCAATGGGCGAATGATCGCCGCGCCCACGGTCAGTGGATGGCCGTTCAAGTCCAGGACTTTTCCACTGAGGTGTTGTGCGTCGTCGATGCGTTGTTTAGGCACGCGCAGCGTCAGCTTGGTGCGGCGCGACACATGAATGAAATCGTCGGGGCGCACCCAGCCGTTGCCGGATTCCGCCACGTGGATGGTGTGTAACGCGGCGCGCTCTTCGCTCGCAAACCACGGCAGTTGCTGCTGCACCGCGAGCGACAACACCTGCGCGTGATCCACCGGCAAACGCACGCATTGGATCGCATACACCACATCCACGACATCGTCGGGAACGGAGGTTGATGAGGCTTGTGGTTCGTCCTGCCAATACATGGCGCTTGTCCTTCTAATTTACCGGCAGCTTGGCCCAGATCGCGTCGCGGTCCAGCCACCAATTGTCCTGCACCATCACATCGATCACGTTGCGCAAGCGCGGCAGAAATTTGGCCGGGTCGCCCAGTTCAAGTTTGTTAAACCAGAAACTGAACTGGTCTTGGGTAGTCACGTTGCCGTGACGGCGCGCGACGGTGGCCAGCATGTTATTGGTGAACATCATCAGGTTGTCGCGGGAAAGCCCGCTGCCGCGCACGTCGCTGATGTAATGCGCAACGGTGGCGGCGACTGCGGCGCCGTCGGATTCGGCAGGTGTTTCATCGACCACGTGCTGCAGCAGCGCAACCGTGAGTTCGGGATCGACCGGGAAGGTAATCGCCAGCCACAACCCCTGGCCGAGAGCGGGCAGCGAATCTTCTTCGTCGGCATTGAACATGATTTCGCACGCAATCACCGCCGTTTCCCACAGGTCGTGCTCAATCGCGGTATCGAAGGCCGCGCGGCCCAAATCGAACGCCAGCATGCCGCGTTTGAGATCGACCAGGGCTTGACCCATTTCAATTTGTACCAGCGCGCGTTCTTCCAGCGCGGCGGGCGGCAGGCTACTGAGCTTCCGCTCCAGTTCGGTCAGGCGCTGTTCGAGCAATTGCGTCGAAGTCACCGCATCTTCGCCGCCGTCGGCATCGCGGTGTGCGAAATCATCTTTGAGATATTTCATGAGTAATCGTCTAGTAGTCGTCGTCTTCGGTTTGGATGATGCGTCGGCCCATGATGGAGCTGACGCCGGAAAATGCTGCTTCGATTTTATCTTCCCAGTCGGCGGGGGTATCACCGTAGTTGGGCTTGATGTCGATTTTCAAATGAAATTCATTCGAGCCCTGCGCGACGGCGGTGATGACTTTGCACAGTTCCTCAAAAGAATTCACTTGCGAATTTTGCATGAGTATTTCGCTGAGATAGATCATGCCGGTACGCTCGTTGAGATGCGATCATAATAACGCGCGCGCAATACCCGGCGTTGCTCGCCGGTGCTGGCGTCGTCGTCAAACGCGGTGCGTGTGTGCAGTACGTTATTGCACAGAATACCCTGACCGGCCTGCATGCGATGGTGAAAGATGGGGGTGTGCTCCGAGTTTAGCAAGGCATCCAGTTGTTGCAGCGCCGCGCGCGTTGTGGCGTCGTCGCGCCAGGTGATCGAACGGGTACGCGCGGTGTAGCGCATGTGCAAACGGCCATCCACCGCGTCAACTGAAAACACCGGGCCGGTTTGTGCGGCACGAATCTCAACGCCGTTCTCGACATTTGCCGGAATGGTCATGCAGTGCGGGTGTGTCAGTGCGGCAACGAACAGCGGATCGGCATCGCGCAGTAGTAAATAGACAAGCTCGTGATCCAGCAATGCATTCGCACCACCGCGCGCGGCGGTCTGTACGCAGTGCAATACCATGGCGCGAATCAATTGGCCCGGCGCGTTGTAGTAGCCGTCGGTATGCCAGTTGATCGGTTTGTTGCTGTAGGGGATGTATTCCTGCGAGAGCCCTTCAGGGATGGCGCGCAGTTCCGATATACCGTCGTCGTCGGCGCACAGGTTCTTGTCTAACCGTGTTAAGCCAAACTGGGCGCAGAAGCGCGCGAAGGTGTTTTTGTCCGCTGCTTGCGGCAGTGCAAAGAGGGTCATGTTGCTCCGAGCGATGCGCTGCATGATCGCCGCGTGTTCGGAGATGCTCACGTGCAACGGGTCGCGAATTTCCACCACCAGATCGCGCGCGTCACGCGGATAGTTTTGCAATTTGACGGCGCGCCACGCACGGTACGCCTGATCGTTATGCAGATCGAAGGGCGAGGGGTGATGGAGGCTGGATTGGGATTGTAATTGCAGCACGGTTGCGCAATGCCTCATCGCTGAGTGACGTACTAAAAGTTAGTCTATCCTTCTAATGGGGTTCGGCGGCAGGTGCAAGATATCTATCACTTAAGAGATAGCGTATGGAGTCTTCGTCTCCCCCCTTGGATCAGTATCAACATGGTAATTGCTTAACTAGACTCCCCTGAGTCGACGATCACTGAGGTATTGCATGTGATGGAGTGGTTGAACACAGCGCAAAGCCTCACTGCGGTACCGCAAAGAACATAACAGGAGCTAAATTTATGGCCGATCAGAAACCGAAAAACCCGGAAGTACACGCGTCTTTCCTGCCCAAAGAAAAGAAATCCACCAAGCCGTTTCACGACACGCCGATGTTGGACCAGCTTGAAAGCGGTCCGTGGCCGAGCTTTGTCACCGGGCTGAAGCGCCTCGCCCACGACAACAACATGATGGTGGATTTGCTCGGGCAGTTGGAGCACTCCTATAAGACGCGCCTCGGTTACTGGAAGGGCGGCACCGTGTCGGTGTTCGGTTACGGCGGCGGCATCATTCCGCGTTTCTCCGAAGTCGCCAAGATGTTCCCCGAATCCAAAGAATTCCATACGCTGCGCGTACAACCACCCGCCGGTAACCATTACACCACCAAGATGTTGCGCCAGTTGTCGAACTCCTGGAACAAATACGGTTCGGGCTTGATCGCGTTCCACGGCCAGACCGGCAACATCATGTTCATCGGCACCACCACCGCGAACACCCAGCATTTCTTCGACGAGATCAACGCGTATGGTTGGGACTTAGGCGGCGCGGGTCCGTGCGTACGCACCGGCATGAGCTGCGTGGGTGCGGCGCGCTGCGAGCAATCGTGCGCCAACGAGCAAAAAATTCATCGCACCTTGGTGAACAACTTCCTTGATGACATGCATCGTCCTGCGCTGCCGTACAAGTTCAAATTTAAAGTGTCAGGTTGCCCCAACGATTGCATGAATTCGATTCAGCGTTCGGACTTCTCGGTGATCGGCACCTGGCGCGACGACATGCAAGTTGACCAGAAAGAAGTGCAGGCCTTCGTCAAACAGAAAGGCCAAAAATATGTGGTCGATAATGTCATCAGCCGCTGCCCGACCAAGGCATTGTCGCTGAACGACGACAACACATTGGAAGTCGACAACCGCAACTGCGTGCGCTGCATGCACTGCATCAATGTCATGACCAAGGCCCTCAAGCCTGGTAAAGATCATGGCGTCAGCATCTTGATCGGCGGCAAACGCACGCTGAAAATCGGCGACACCATGGGCACCGTGATTGTGCCGTTCATGAAGCTGGAAACCGACGAAGACTACGAACAGATCCGTGATCTGGCCGTGCGTACCATCGACTTCTGGGCGGAAAACGCGCTGGAACACGAGCGTTGCGGCGAAACCATCGACCGCATCGGTCTGGTGAATTTCCTTGAAGGCGTCGGCATCGAACCCAATCCGCACATGATCACCAGCCCGCGCACCAGCTCGTACGTGCGTATGGATACCTGGGACGAAGAAGCTGACAAGTGGAAGCAACGCCAAGTGGCGGGTTGATTTCAAGTTCATAAACACCGCATCTTTTCAGGATTTGGGAGATTAAGCAAAATGACTCAGGCTCAGGCGACAGTGGAAAAAGCCACACCGCGTTATCCAATCGAAAGCGGCGTGCCGGATGGTTTTCAGTACATGCATCCGCTGATGATCAAGAACTACGGCAACTGGAAATATCACGAACGCCCGCGTCCCGGCGTGCTGCGCCATGTCGCGTACAGCGGCGACGAAATCTGGACGGTGCGCGTCGGTACTCAACGTCAACTCGGGCCGTACGAGATCAATCTGATCTGCGACATCATCGACACGCTGGGCGAAGGCTATGTGCGCTTCACGATTCGCTCGAACCTCGAAGTGATGGTTTCAAGCAAAGATAAAGTCGAGCCGCTGATCAAGGCGTTCACCGATGCCGGTTATCCGGTCGGTGGCACCGGCCCGTCAGTGACGATGATTTCGCACACGCAGGGTTGGCTGCATTGCGACATCCCCGGCACCGACGCATCGGGTGTGGTCAAGGCGTTGATGGATGAACTCTACGAAGAGTTCACCACCGAGCGCATGCCGAACCGTGTGCACATCACGACCTCGTGCTGCCAGATTAACTGCGGTGGTCAAGGCGACATCGCCATCAACGTGCAACACACCAAGCCGCCCAAGATCAATCACGATCTGGTGGCCAACGTGTGCGAACGTCCGGCGGTCGTAGCGCGTTGTCCGGTGGCGGCGATTCGTCCGGCGCTGGTCAACGGTAAGCCTTCACTGGAAGTCGATGAGAAGAAATGTATCTGCTGCGGCGCTTGTTATCCGCCGTGTCCGCCGATGCAGATCAACGACCCCGATCATTCCAAGCTGGCGATTTGGGTCGGCGGCAAGCATTCCAACGCGCGCAGCAAGCCAATGTTCCACAAATTGGTTGCCGCCGGTGTGCCTAACACGCCGCCGCGCTGGACCGAAGCAGCGGCGATCGTCAAAAACATTCTGCGCGTCTACCAAGCAGATGCAAAAGATTGGGAGCGTGTGGGTGATTGGGTCGAGCGTATCGGTTGGCCGCGCTTCTTTGAGCTCACCGAGTTGCCGTTCACCAAATTCCACATCGACAACTGGCGTGGTGCGCGCAATAGCTTGAATGCGTCGGCGCACATTCGTTTCTAAAGTAGAGCGGAAAACTTAAGTTATGAAATTTGGCATTTTGATTAACGAAGGCCCGTATACCCATCAGGCGTCCGACACTGCGTATCAGTTCGTGAAGGCCGCGCTGGCAAAGGGACACCAGATTCAGCGCGTGTTCTTTTACAACGATGGCGTGAACAACGCGACCAAGTTGACCGATCCGCCGCAAGATGATCGCAACATCGTCAACCGCTGGGCTGAGCTTGCCAAAGAACACAAGCTTGACTTGGTGGTGTGTGTCGCGGCGGCACTGCGGCGCGGCATCCGCGAAGAGAATCTGGCGACGGGTTTTCGTATTTCCGGATTGGGACAACTGATTGAGACCGGAATCCAGTCGGACCGTTTGGTTACGTTCGGCGATTGAGGAGCTTATAAGTCATGAGCGAAGAAATGTCGGAAAGCGGCGTCGTAAAAAAATTCATGTACGTCAACCGCAAGGCGCCGCACGGAACGATTTACGCGCAGGAGTCGCTGGAAGTGGTGTTGATCGCTGCGGCCTTCGACCAGGATGTGAGTCTGGCGTTTATCGACGATGGCGTGTACCAGGTCGTGAAAGGCCAGGACACTAAAAGCGTCAACATGAAAAATTTTTCATCGACGTATCGTGCACTGGACGATTACGACATCAACAAGCTGTACGTGCAAAAAGAATCCATGGAAGCGCGCGGTCTCACCGACAAGGATTTTCTGGTGCCGGTGGAAATCAAAACCGCAGCGGAGTTGTCCGCCTTGATGGAACAACAAGACGTATTACTGAGTTTTTAAGCGAGGATTGGGCATGCTGCACATCGTGAACAAATCGCCGTTTGAACGTAACAGTCTGGAGAGCTGCCTGAAACACGCAGTAAAAGGCAGCGCCATCCTGTTAATCGAAGATGGCATTTACGCCGCCTTGAAAGGTACCCAAGCCACAGCAAAATTACAGGCCGCAATGAAGGACTGTGTTGTGTACGTGTTGCAGCCCGATGTCGAAGCGCGCGGCATGCAAGGCCGCGTGCTGGAAGGTGTTAAGCCCGTCGATTACGCAGGCTTTGTGGACCTTACGACCAGCCATAATACGGTACAGTCCTGGCTTTAAATTATTGAACTATTGTGCCGGGCTCGGCCGGGCCCATCTACGTTAACGAGGAGAACCATCATGGCATTACAAGTAAGCGGCAAGACGATCGAGACCGACGAAGAAGGTTATTTGGCCGACCGCAATCAGTGGAGCATGGAAGCTGCTGCGGCAATTGCCGTTTCCGAAGGGATCAACATGAGCGACAGCCATTGGGAAGTGGTGAACTTTTTGCGTGAATATTACGAGGAGTATCAAATTGCTCCGGCAGTGCGCGTGTTGACTAAAGCGATCGGCAAAAAGCTTGGTCCAGATAAAGGCAACAGCAAATACCTGTACGAATTGTTCCCCTACGGCCCAGCCAAGCAGGCGTGCAAAATCGCCGGCCTGCCCAAGCCGACGGGTTGCGTGTAGTTTTCACTCCTCACCACAATCCTCTCCTGCCAGGAGAGAGGTAATACGGTAGGCTGGCGACCGCCATGGATGGCGGAAGGTCCACTCCCGCGCTGATTCCCACCGCGTTGGCTTTACGCGGGGAGGGGGAAAGCCAGCAGCAAATGAAGAGTAACGCAGGAGCAGTTACCGGGTTTCGTTCCTCAACCCAGCCTACTCCGCTTATCAACGGGAATTTATGCATGCTTGTGGGAGTCATCTATGCCGTGTTGTTTTACGCCGCGACGCTGCTGTTCGTCGTCGGCGTCGGCCGTAAGATTTTCATTTATGCACGCACGCCCCAGCCGCTGAAAATTCCCACCACGCCCGCGCCGACTACGGGCCGTGGTGTGGTGTGGCGTATGGTCAAAGAAGTCGTTTTGTTCCAGAGCCTGTTCAAGTCCAACAAATGGATCTGGCTGTTCGGCTGGCTGTTCCACTTCACACTCCTATTAGTCTTTCTGCGGCACCTGCGTTATGTCACCGAGCCGGTGTGGTTCTGGGTCAACTGGATACAGCCGTTCGGCAAATACGCGGCGTTTGGCATGCTCATCGGTTTGGGCGGCTTGTGGGCGCGGCGCTTTCTGGTGGATCGCGTGCGCTATATTTCCAGCCCGTCGGATCACTTGATGTTGGCCTTGCTGATCGCTATCGCGGGCAGTGGTTTGGCGGTGAAGTTTGGTTCGCACACCGACGTGGTTGCGGTTAAAAGCTTTATGCTGGGCTTGATGTTTTTTGACGTGCAGCCCTTGCCAGGTGATGCGCCGATACTGGTGCACCTGGGATTGGTCGTCGCTTTAATGCTGGTGTTTCCGATCAGCAAATTGCTGCACGCACCGGGTTTATTCTTTAGTCCGACGCGCGTACAAATCGACAACCCACGCGAAGTGCGCCACGTTTCCGGCTGGACGGCACAATAATGGCCGCTGCCTTTGAAACTCCGGTATTAAAGGAATTCCCGCTGATCCCGCACCTGCGCGTGGGCGCGATGGCGCACAGCAAACCTTACGTCGCCAAGACCGAGTTGCAAGGTCCGCTGGGTTATCCCGGTGAATTAGTCGACAACTGGCAAGACGTGGCGGTGAAAAAAATCGGCGAGCTGGTCAGCAAGTCGCGCGCGTTGCAAGTGTTTCTCGACACCTGCGTAAAGTGCGGTGCCTGCACCGATAAATGCCACTACTACCTGGGCACCGAAGACCCGCTCAACATGCCGGTCGCACGTCAAGACTTATTCCGCGACGTGTATCGTCGGCACTACACCTTCGCCGGAAAATATTTTCCTAAATTGGTGGGCGCGAAAGATTTCACCAAAGATGTGCTCGACCAGTGGTACAGCTACTTCCATCAATGTTCGCAGTGCCGCCGCTGTTCGGTGTTCTGCCCCTACGGCATCGACACTGCCGAAATTTCCATGGCCGGGCGCGAGGTGATGGACACCATCGGCTTAGGACAGAAATACAGCAACGAAATCATTGGCAAGTTGCACAAGATTGGCAACAACCTCGGTTTGCCGGAACCTGCGTTGAAGAACACGCTGGAAGGTTTGGAAGAAGACGTCAAAGACGCCACCGGCATCGACGTGCGTTTTCCGTTGGATGTGAAAGGCGCCGACGTGCTGTTGATCACGCCGTCCGCCGATTTCTTTGCCGAGCCGCACATCGACGGCTTGATCGGCTACGCCAAAGTGTTTCATCAGGCCGGAATTTCCTGGACACTCAGCTCGCACGCCTCCGAAGCGGCGAACTTCTCGATGTTCATCGGCAGCCAGTCGAACCTGAAAAAAGTCGCGATGCGCATCCGCGAAGCGGCGTTGGAATTAGGCGTCAAGCGCATCATCGTCGGCGAATGCGGCCATGCCTGGCGCGTCGCTTACAGTTTTTGGAACACCTTGATCGGCCCGTTCGATTTTCTCGATCCGAAATACAAACAGCCGTCGCATATCTGCGAGTTCACTTACGATCTGGTGCAGCGCGGTGCGCTCAAGCTTGACAAATCCGCCAACGATCATCGTCGCATCACGTTTCATGATTCGTGCAACGTGGCGCGCGCGTCGCGCATGGGTGATATCCCCGGCGGACAGTTCGTGATTCCGCGCGCATTGCTCCAGGCCAGCGCCAATCACTTTTTCGACATGGCGCCGGAAACGATTCACGAAAATACCTTCTGCTGCGGTGGTGGCGGTGGTTTGCTTACCGACGACTTGCTGGAGCTGCGCGTGAAGGGTGCGCTGCCGCGCATGGAGGCGTTGAAGCACGTAGTGGATGATCATGACGTGAACACCATGGTGGCGATCTGCGCCATCTGCAAAGCGCAGTTTTCCAAAGTGCTGCCGTATTACAAGTTTCCGATGAGTATGATTACCAGTTTGCATCAGGTGGTGGGTGATGCATTAGTGCTTGGGCCGCGCGATGTATAGGGTGGGCATCGCCCACCGCCCGACGTGAATTGAAATGACGAATTAACCATAAGGTAGGAGACAGACCATGGGCACTCCCGTAGACACTGTAAATAAGGACGAGAAAGTTTCCTGGCGCCGTTACGAAGATGGCGACCACAAGCTTGACAGTTATCGTGAGCAGATTTTCGACGCCGACCATACGCACAAATGCCCAACCTATGTGCATCAAACGCCGCCGTGTCAGGGGAGCTGCCCGTCCGGCGAAGACATTCGCGGCTGGCTGAACATCGTGCGCGGCATCGAAAAACCCGCGCCGGGTGTCACCTGGCAGGAATACGCATTTCGTCGCTCGACGCTAGCCAACCCGTTTCCATCCATCATGGGCCGCGTGTGTCCGGCACCCTGTGAAGACGGTTGCAATCGCAATGAAGTCGACGACCGCGTCGGTATCAACGCGGTGGAACAGTTCATCGGCGACTCCGCGCTGAAAAATAATCTCAAGTTCGTTGCGGCAGCCGAGACCGGTAAAAAAGTCGCGATCATCGGCGGCGGCCCGTGCGGATTAGCTGCGGCTTATCAGCTGCGCATGCGTGGCCATGCCTGCACGGTGTTCGACGATCATGAAGATCTGGGCGGCATGATGCGCTACGGCATTCCCGGTTATCGCACGCCGCGCGATGTGCTAGGCGGTGAAATTCAACGCATTGTTGACATGGGTGTGGAGCTGCGTATGAACACGCGTGTCGGCAC
>JANOOV010000458.1:0-18819 GCA_031421535.1 Gammaproteobacteria bacterium | reverse complement strand
CATCGGACGCCGCCTCAAGTTCAATGGCGAGCGTTTCCGGGCACTCGGCCTCCTGATCATCGTTAATGCTCACGCTCAGCTTGAAGGTTTGGGTGTGCGGCGGAATGACTAGCACGGTGGGCATGGCGTAATCACGCTGATATTGCGCGCTACCGCCAAAACGTAACGGCACGCGTAATTCCTTGGCATTGGGGGTCAGCAGGCGAATCGGAATCTCGATGGTTCCGGCATCTTCACTCACGGTCATGCGTTCCTGATCAAACACGATTTGCACGGCAGACTGCGCGCGGTCACAGCCCGTAGCACTGACGGCCAGGATGATGCCCAAGAGCCTGTTCAAAGCCGCACGTCTTAATTTGCAAACTGTTTGTGTATCCATTGCCCTGTCCATTGCTCCACCTGAGCGCGCCAATCGCTGCGCGAAAAGGTGTGATTGGCGGCGGGAAAATCCCGGCGCGTGACGTTGCCGCGCGTCACCCGCCGTTGCCAACTGCGCGATGCTCCGATCAGATCGCGGAACTCGTCCGCGACATAATCGTTGTTGCCGCTCAAAATCAGCAGGATCGGGCCGGTGAATTTGTCCCAACCCTGCGCCATGCGTTCCGGTAACGACACCGCCGTCGGCGCACTTGCGGATTGCGTCCCCGCGCGCAGCTTGCCGGTGAGATCCATCAATCCCTGCAACGTCGCACCCAGGCGCCATTGCCCGGTCACGACTTTTTTCCAGAACTCCGGACTGAAAGCCCGCTGCAGGTAGTAATGCTTCATGTAGGCCTTGGCCATTCCCGCTGCAGTGCGCACCCACGGATTAAGCAGTACCAAACCGCTCACGCGCGCATCGCGGTGCGCATAAAACAGCGCTGCCGAAGCGGCGTCGCACAATCCCCAGATAACCACCGACCTCAATCCCGGTTCCTGGACAAAAAATTCATCAAGCGCACACGCGATATCCGCGTTCACTTCCTCAAACGTAAACAGACGCCCGCTGGCGTCACCCATGCCGCGATAGTCGAAACGCATCACCGGCAAACCCTGGCGTGCGAGCCCCCGCGCCAGCAACACAAACTGGCGATGACTGCCCACGCGATATTGCGGACCACCGACCACCACCAGCACACCAACGTGCGCGTCCGCCGCGCCACGGTGCACGATGCCGATCAACTCTTCGGCACCGCACGCGAATGCGAGGCTGGATTCAACGCTGTTCATCAAGTAACTGCGCCGCCGTCGCTGCAATTAATTCGGGAGCCACGGTAATTTCCGGCGCACTCCAGAATGCCTCGCCGACCACTGTCGTCACGCGCACGTGCACGCCGGACGCCTCCCAGGAAGCCACCACCGCACGACTTGCCGGTGTGAGCGGGCGCTGCGCATCGGCGGCAACCTCCATCCATTCAATGCGCCCCATTGCGGGAACGGCAAGGGTTTTCAATTCAACCGCATCCAGCGCACGCAGCAGCGCTGCGTCCAACGTATAACCCGCCACCTCCAGGCGTTGTCCGGAATACGCGGCATTGCGCAAATCCTGCGTCGTCACTTTCTCGCCTTGGCCCATCAAGTCCGCCGCCAGACGCAGACGCAGAAATTGCGTCATGAATTGCTCCCCTTTTACCACCGGTTGCCACAACACCATGCGATCCAGATCGGCGGCGAATTCGCGGGCAACATCCAACGCCAATATCGCGCCCAGGCGCAGCCCCCAAAAGACCAGACGTGGTCCGTTCTGTTCCTGTAGCCAGCGCGCCGCGCGCCGCAAATCGTCGCGCCAGATGTCCAGGCGGGCATCCGCAAAATCACCGGCGCTGTCGCCGGTGCCGAACAAGTCAATCAGCATGACCCCGCACCCCGCCTGCGCGAACCGACGCGCCTGCAATGCCGCCATGCGGCGGCTTTTGTTCATCTCTTCGGCAAACGGCGGAAAAAATAACACACTGCGTGCAGGCCCGCTGGCGGCAGGCGGGAAATACAGAGTAAAGAGACGGCCTGATGAACCAGGCAAAAAAAATGGACGCACGGCAGGTGCGGTGGCCAAACGGGTCACGCGCCGGTTTTTTCTTTCACAAACGCGGCGAGACTGCCGAGCGTCGCAAAGGTATCCGCCGAGATTTCGTCGTCGGAAACGCTGAATCCGTAGTGTTCTTCGAGCGCGGTAATTACGGCCACAACCGCCATCGAATCCAGTTCCGGCAGGTTACCGAGTAACGGCGTGTCCACGTTCAGGCTGGCGGCGCGCGCGCCCAGCCTCAGGGTGGAGCCAAGCAAGCTTCTGACTTCTTCCAACATATAAATCTCCACTGGCAATGCTGAAAAAAAGTCTCACGAATGCAAGTTGGGTCAATAAAAGCGCGCAAGTATAGCGGGATCGTTTGGAGACCGCAAAATAATGCATGCCCTCGTCTCAGTGACTAAGAATTGGAAATGGCATGAAGCAAACCGCTATGATGTGCCGGTCTTTCCAAACCCGACCTGTCCATGTCTGTGATCACCCAACTACGCAGCACTTTTTCCAGCCTGGGTTGGCATAACGGGGTGTGGTACCTGCTGGGCCAAACGCTGCAGCGCGTCAATCCGCGCTGCCATGTTTTCAAATACTACCTCGTCGCCCAACCGGTCGCGGCACAGACGCGGCTCGCGGCTCATCAGGGCGCTAGCATCGAGATCCGCCCGATCCTCGAACACGATCCGGCCATTGCAACGATGGGTCGTCCCGCTGCCGTCATTGCACAACGTTTTATGCAGGGCGCCGTATGTCTGGGGGCCTTCCGGGCGGATACCTTGGTGGGCTACCTGTGGTTGCAATTAGGCACTTATCTGGAGGACGAAGTCCGCTGCCGTTTCATTCCGCAACCGGCGCATCAGGCCGCGTGGGACTTTGACATTTTCGTCCAGCCCAAACACCGCATCGGGTTTGCATTCGCCAAACTCTGGGACGCGGCGGATGCGCTAATGCGCGCACGCGACATACGCTGGACGATGAGCCGCATCTCGGCCTTCAATACGGCGTCGCTTGCGGCGCACCAGAAGCTGGGATTGAAAAACGTAGGCGGATGCGTTTATGTCGTACTGGGCAACACGCAGATTACCGTGAGCAATCTTTTTCCCTTCGTGCATGTGTCGCTTTCGCCCGCACGGTTTCCGACATTGCGTGTCAATGCGCCCGGTTGAAAATAAAACTGATTCCATTTTCAATTCAAAACGAGACGAGGCGCCCCGCCGCAGACAGTGCTGTAGCACGACAAGGCGGGGCAACGACGTATCGTTTTGAATTGGAATCACGGCGTTTTCGCCGGTTTGCCGGAGGCGTTTTTATCCCAATGCCCGGCGCGCAAAAGCTGATTCTTTAACCCCGGCAGCGGGTAACCCATACCGTATGCTTTCTCGGCGGCGATCTTTGCGTTGGCGAAGTCTTTGAGATCGACGTACAGCAAACCCATGTTGTAGTACACCTCACTTGAGTCCGGCAGCAGCTCCAGCGCTTCCTGATAACGGACCAGCGCATCTTTGTAGGCGTGCTTCTTGTGCAGGTAGATCCCGTAAATCATGCGCACCATGCCGTCCTTCGGCTGAAAATTCATCGCGCGATCAAAATAACACTCGGCTGAAAAATAATGCTCCCCGGGCGACCAGCCTTTTTGCAACTGCAACTTGGCTGCGGACCACAACGCACGATGGTGGTTCGGAAACGCACGCAGCGTGTAATCGATATCCAGCGCCAGCGCACCCGACTCCCCTTCGATCAGGCTTTCTACCTTGGACGTGAAGTGAAACCGTTCGACCACACCCAACTTGTTGTTGAAGTGATCCGCATTGGTGTAATCGAATGGGCCGTACGCATTGGCCAGATTTCCGCAGTCGCTATCCGCATGCGCGAATCCACCCAAGGCCGCTGTGGCCACCAGACCCATCCACAAAAAAACGTTCTTGAACATCATGCCCTGCCCGCCAAATAGCGCACAGACGCGGCGCGTCTGTAGTGCCGGGGTCATTCTCTGAGTTGCTCAGAACCAAGTCAAGGCGCAGAGTCTTCCAATGCAAGATGAGCCTGAACGGGGGACGTGTTTCCAGCACGAGATGAGCCTGAAATAAGGATGTCCTGTTGTTCATGATGGAAGGATGAACGCCCTCATGAACGACTCTGCATTGCACACGATTGAACAGGTTGAAGCGTTTCTCACTGCCGCCGCGACGCTTGAGTTCCGGAAGACCGGACCGGTGCGACGGCGAACGGGTGTGCGACATCGCTTCGCGGTGCACTACACACCTGCCGATATCCACTTGCTGGCGAAAACCGATGAACTGCACGAGACCTTGAGCGGCCCGGCCACCAAGAAGATTTTCGAGCACGCGTTCACGGTGTTTGAGAATGCGGCGTTTGAACGGTTGGCCTCGATCTCGGTCGGCCATCTTTACAACCTACGAAAATCCACCGGCTACAAGAAGAAGCGCCCGTCCTTTACCAAAACCAAATCACGTTCCTTGCCCATCGGCCAACGCCGCAAACCCACGCCCGAAGGCAAGCCCGGTTATCTGCGCATCGTTATTCGCGTCGGCGCTGGCTTTGCGCCGGGTCGTGGACTCGGTGCACCAAGGTGATTTAGACGGGGAAAAAGGCGTCTACTACATCAACGCCGTGGACGAGGTGACACAGTTTCAGGCGGTGGTGTGCGTGGAAAAAATCAGTGAGGCCTACCTGCGGGTGGCACTGGAAGATTTGTTCGCGGCCTTCCCGTTTACGATCTTGGGTTTTCACTTGGATATCGGATAATGGCCTTGAGTCGCTCGATGCGCAGGCCAAGCAAATGAGCGACAATGACGCCGCCGCTGCCGATGCAGCTGGTAAAACAATTACTCTTTACAAATAATCCATGAACAGCAGGTCGCCTGAAACAGCTTCCTCTACCCCACCCACCGCTCAGGCTCAGGCTTATCCTTGCATTGGAATAGACTCTTCACCGCATGCGCATCACAGCTATAATCACCCCGCCATGAGCAAAGACCACGAATCCGAAAGCGGTACCATCGCGCTCAACAAAAAAGCGCGCCACGAGTATTTCATCGAAGAGCGTTACGAAGCCGGTCTCGTGCTGCAAGGCTGGGAAGTAAAATCGCTGCGCGCAGGGCGCGTGCAGTTGAGCGACGCCTACGTGATCGTCAAAGGCACCGAAGCATTTTTGATCGGCGCGCTGATTACGCCGCTGGGCACCGTGTCTACCCACATCTTTCCCGACTCGACCCGCAGTCGCAAATGCTTATTGAATCGCAATGAGTTGGACAAGCTCATCGGCGCTGTAGAACGCAAAGGCTACACACTGATTCCGCTGGCGATGTACTGGAAAAACAGTCGCGCCAAACTGGAAATCGGCTTGGCCAAAGGCAAAAAGCTGCACGACAAACGCGACGTGGAACGCGACCGCGACTGGCAGCGCGACAAAGAACGCGTGATGAAAACGCGTAATCGGTAGCTCGGAACCGAACCATCCCGTAGACTGTCACACGTTACGTACGACTTGGGGGCGACCTGGTTTCGACGCGGGTTACAAAACCTAAGGGGCATGCCGAGGCGCAGACACACCTCGTAAATCCAGTCTGCAACAATCATAGTTGCCAACGACGACAACTACGCTCTAGCCGCTTAATCACGGCTAGCCTCTGACTGAAGCCGTGCTTGTGCGTTCAGTGTCTGCGAAAGCAGACTTCAGGGGTCGACTCTCACAAGATCGCGATGAAGTTTGTCCGAAGCGGATTCGCTAAAGCACACAGGACTCGCTGTCTGTCTTCCCTGCCTGTCGGGATGCAGCCGGTTAAATCCAAAGACCTGGCTACGCATGTAGAACCAAAGGCGGAGGACTTGCGGACGCGGGTTCGATTCCCGCCGCCTCCACCACTTAATAAAATCTCAACCCTCACCGGTTGGGATTTTTTTTGCCCGGAATACCAGCATTGGCGCGGTTCCGCGCGTTAATCGAGTCTCCTTTTTGCCTCCGAGACAAAGAAGTCAACACCATGATTCATCTGCATCTCGTAATCGCGCCGGAGCCGCTTGAAGATAGCATCGAATACCAAAGGGCTCTTACGGCGATTTTCAAAAATCTCATCCTGTAAGCTTCGTGCTCTCGCGTTTATCTTAACCACAGACATCCCAGAAAGTGCGTCTTTCCAAAGGCGTTCGGCATGGTTCTGTAGGCTATCCAAGCGATTCGCCGCTTCCCTCTGCTCTGAAAACTGTCGCAATCCTAGAAGAAGTGCGGGTGCGAGTGGTGCAGCGACCTTCAAAATAAAGTCTTCAATTGTAAAGCTGCTCCCAAGTGAGAGGCTGAGAAGCACGATAAACAGCAAAACGATCACTGAAATGACCCATGCGGCGTAACGACGACGCTGCTTTGAATCCCACCAGCAGTTGGACCTTTGACAAGCAAGGCGGCCGATATGCAATGGTAGTTCACCAACTGCGGGCGCGTACCAGTTCTCCAGTGGTGGCATTTTCGCTGCCCATTTCTTGTATTTCGCCGACTGCTCAAAGACAAGCTCTGGGTCCGGCCATTTGCCTGTTTTTACGTCATTCCAAGGAAGGGTCAAGACATCGCAATCAAACGCTTCCTGTACACGTGCAGCGCTATCCCGAAGACGTTTCTGCCACGGAGTAAGCCAGAACAGATCGCATAGCATCACCGTGATTCCCAAAAGAGCTGCATACCCTTTGATGGTTGGATCAGCGATGACTAGAAATGCCGTTACAACGGTTACAGGGCCACTGAGCAAAACCTGCCAGCCGAAAATTCTTTTAGCAGTTGCGTAAAGTTGCCGCTGCGCTGCTAGGCGTTGGAGCTGTCTTTCTGTGTTCTGTTCGCTTGTGATCACGATGAGCTTAGCGATAGTAGGTTGGAAATTCGTTGTTGTAGAGTAGTCGCCACCACTCGAAAGCATCTGCGATATTGCCTTTGTCTTTAGACTCCAACGCCTTTTCAGCACGCACCACCGCAGTACCAAGTTTGGACAAAGCATCAACTTTCAGCGTATCGCTCTTGCAAGCTGGGATATAGCCGGAAACACCCCCGGGGTCCTGCATGGAAGCCAGTTGACCATCCCAAAACATCCGTAAAACTTGCTTCACGTCGATGTCATAGACAATCGACGGCTCACCGCTAGCATACTTGGCGACTCGCAGTTCGAGGTAGAACGAAGAGATTGGAACGCTTCGAAAGAACTTCCATGCTTTGAGAAAACGAATCAGTGGCTTCACTTTGCCCCCCAGCTTGTCATTTACTGATGCAACATAAGCGAGGTGTGCATCAGGGCTGGCACGCATCCACCCACCTTGGCAGTCTGGGATGTCATACACGTAGAAGCCGTTCTGATCTCCCATGTAATCCGCTGGAACAACTTCGGTCGTTTCGGATTTTCTCGTTCCGAAAGGAACAACCACAGCGGGGCAGTTTACCCGGACGTTTGTATTTGGAAATCTGTCCGCCAGTGCATCTCGTACTTTCCTAAGCGAGTAGGTTGAATTACTGGTCAAAGTATTACGGGCAAGCGAAGCTAGGTAATCGACATCGCTGTAACCTGAAATGCTCGTTCCATTTCCGAATGAGCCAATCCGCACAAACCGTCGCAGACCAAAATCCCGCTTCAATCGTGCCTCGATGGAAGCGCGATGAGACTTTGCAGCATCAGACTCGGTGCCGCTGGGTGTTAGCTTCGGGAGGAAATCGCGAAATCCCTCGTCAACAGTTCTTGGCATAGGGTTATCTCACCTAGTTTTAATGGAACAACGCTTTGGTCATCTGTAGTACGTTTAGCTCCACTCAGCAATTTCAGTTCTGTAGGTAGGTTAGTGACTTTAACGCGTAACCCAACGTCTTCATTCATTTCATCCTTGGCGTGTCGGGTTACGCTGGCGCTAACCCGACTACGTTTTTGTTCCGCGTTTTTTTCGTGCTCACTCATCCACGCTCCGGTCTGCAATCGCAGAAACAGAATGTATTCGCTTTACACGTTGACGGCCACCATTTTGCCCGCTTGCAAGGCGGCTAGGTGTTTGGCGGTTAGGGTCATCACTTTTTACCGCCAGCGTTTGCCGAAGGGCTGTTCGGTTTCTTCAACATCGCATGGCCCATCGACGATGGCGATGCGCGGGTCAGGGGTTGTCATGGTCGTCCTCGGCTATGGTTCGTCGGGTTACGCTGGGGTTACGCTGGGCTAACCCAACCTACAATTGCGTCGTAATCGGGCTCCAACAACCAGCATTTTTCCACCGTTACCAAGGCAACCGCCGCCTGTCAAAACGCGGGGCTTTGGTCTGAGTTACGCCGCGACAGGCTCAATACGCCGGTAGCGTTTTGGCTGCTGCTTCAATACCCAAAGGTCCACCGCTTGCTGCATACGCAACCAGCTTTCCGGCGTGGTGTTGGTGAGCGTGGCGATCCTGATCGCCATATCGGGCGAGAGCGCGCGCTTTTCATGTAGCGGTTCGGACGCGCTCAACCGGCTCACACCCAAGCGTCACGCAAGTTCCGCCTGGGTCATATTCAACGCGGGCAATACATCCTCCGGCGCAACGGGCGGAACCTTGAACCATCGACACCAGTCCCGGACATTTACAGCGGCGGGTGCTGGCGGCCAAACAATAGCCACCCGCCTACGGTATTTTTCGTCCTATTCGGTAGTCGCCGCCCACTTACCAAAATCCCAATCCTTACCGGTTGGGATTTTTTTTGCCCGGGGCACTGGCCCGTCGGGTTACGCCTATCACCGTATTCGCCTTCAGCGGCGTGTTCGCTTGGGCATCATTGCGCCCTGCCCCCGACTTTTGTTTGCAGATCGTTCAGGTAACCATGAATGTTTTTGGTGTGCCCGAAAATGAACCGGGAGACAAAACGGAAAATGGGGTTGTAAACCTCGCCGTCCTCAGTAATGGTGAGCGTAGCGCCCTCAGGTGCAGCTTCAAACTCAAACGTCCAAGTGCCGCCAAATGGAAGTTTTGGATCAGCGATCCGCCGCACAAGGCGTTTGTTGGGCACGGACTCTGCCGTTTCATAAGGGATGCCTTCATTATGAGCATCGGTTTCCTTCCATACGGCATGTCCGTTCATATCGGGTAGCCGCTCAACCGCACTGACGCCCGTGCGCCATGTGGGGTAAGCGCCAAAATTTGTGATGACCTCCCACAGCTGCTCGGCGCCGACACGAAAGCGGGCTGACTCACTCGCACGATGCTTTTCCGGCAGTAACAGGCCAACACCGACAACAACAGCAACCAAGCCCACGAGCCCGACAACCAGGCCAATAACCCAATTCATTTTTGTTCTCCTTAAGTTTAGGTGTGAATTGAAGCCAAATGAATGATGCCCAAAGTTAAACAGACGACGCTAACCTTGGCGTATGGCGCCGCCTAAATCAACACCCTATTTTCCGCATTACAAGCGCGCGTAAATTTGCGATAGTCTCTCTCTTTCCACAGATCTACTGATCTGATGGAATAGACCACAGGCCGGGAACACTAATGATGAAAGCTGATCTCTCTTTTCAAGACTGGATGCGCCGCCTTGCGGGCGCCTTGCTCGTGGCGGTCGCAGGATGTGCCGCGCAAACTCCTGTTGCGAACGTACCCGTCGAGCAACAGAGCTATGAGCAGATGTTTGAAATTGCGGTAAAGGCGATGAAAAAAATGGGCAACGTGCAGGCCGCCAGCCGGGAACTGGGCACGATTGTCGGCATGACGCCCTCCGGCGTCACGCTGGAAGTGCAGATCGTCCGCGACGCGGGTCGCACACCGCAATTACAAGTGCAAGCCGTACTGCCCGAGGGCATGACGGGCATGGGCAACATCAGCGAACCGGATCGCTATCTCGACATTTATCGTAAATTGTCGCAACGCTGATCCGCGTAAGCGCCCTGCCGACAGCACAGATCACGACCTACGTTATTCTCCGCAGGAAAATTTCGCAGCGTGTAATTTAGCGGAAGAAACAAATCCATGTCAGTCAATATTGTCGAGCACCTGCACCAGGCGCTGAAGCTGTCGGACACCCGCCTCAGCAAAGCCCTGGCACTGCGTAGCGGTTATGCCGCGCCCAGCCTGCGCCAGCTGCGCCAATGGCGCGCGGGCGACGCGCCGGTCCCGCTATGGGTCGAGCGGGCGTGCGTCACGTGGCTGGTCGAGTTATGGCAGGCGGAACGCAAAACCTGCAGCGCGCAAGAACTATGGCCGGTGGACCAAAAATATCTGCGCATGCTGGACGGATTTACGGTGGCGGATTTGATGCAGCTCGGTCAGAAACCACAGACCTCTTGAGCGCGGGCCCGATTGATTTTGTCAAGCACATGCACTTTAATGACGACCCACTCCTGCGGGGATCATCGTGTTGTGCGGCGCGGACGGAACACGCGATAAGGGAACGACCCACGCATGGCACAAAAACAAACTCAATCCAACACGGCCCCGCGCGGGAAATCCAGCCCAGGCGCTAGCCGCGTTACGCGCGTGCTGGTCTTATATGCCGCAGACTTCAAGCAACGTTTCTACGCCCCAGCTCCGCGAGCTTGGCATCACCTTCGTTATCCATCTTCAGCGGTAAGGTGATGGTAAATGTCGTGCCCTGGCCAGGAGCGCTCTGCACACGAATGTCGCCACCCATCAAATGGATGTACTGTCGGCTGATCGCCAAGCCCAGACCGGTGCCGCCGTACTTGTTTACAATTGCCGCATCGCCCTGCACAAAGGGTTGAAATACCGTACGCAATTGTTCTTCGGACATGCCGATGCCGGTGTCATTCAGTACAAACCGGAGATGTCCTGAATCCGTTTCGGGGTTGTTTTCAACCCGTAATGTCAACACACCGCGTTCGGTAAATTTGGCCGCATTGCTCAGCAGATTAAGCAAGGCCTGACGCAGCTTGGTCACGTCGGAGTGCAGTGTGCCGAGGTGTTCACCGAACTCGACACGCAGCACATTGTTGTTGCGGCCCACCAGCGGTTGCACGGTGATGACAATGTCCTGAATCATGCTGCGCACGTCGATGAGTTCGACATACAGCTCCATTTTTCCGGCTTCGATTTTTGAGATATCCAGAATGTTGCTGATCAAGTCGAGCAGGTGTTTTCCGGCGGTTTTGATTTTATGCAAGTCGGGAATGATGGCGGATTGACCCAGCTCCTGCGCTTCTTCGGCCAGCATGTCGCTGTAACCGATGATGGCGTTGAGCGGCGTGCGCAACTCGTGCGACATGTTGGCTAAAAAAACTGATTTGGCACGCGTGGCGCGTTCGGCATCGACCAGTGCGTCTTCAACTTTTTTTTGCTGCAGCATCAATACGTCAAGCATGTTGTTGAAGAAGCGGGCCAAGGCGCCAAACTCATCCGCACTGCTAAAGTCCAGCCGCAACGCGGTGTTGCCTTCGGACACTTGCCGGGTCGCATCGACCAGCGCGCGCAACGGCCGATGCACGATGGTGTGTATCGCCCACATCAGGAACAACCCGAAAGCCGCCAGCATCGCCAGAATGGCGATGAGTGTATTTTCACGTTGCTGCTGCACCATGACGTGAAGCGGCGCATGGTACCCGGTTATTTTTACGCTGCTTGCAACACCCGGGCTGTCCGGCAACATCGCAGATACGTTGCGCGCCAGCGAATCCAACTCTGGCGACAAGGTTCCAACTACGAAATTATCGTCGTTAATGGTCACGCGTACCGCGCGAAACCCGAGCTCTTGGGCAATCGTTTGCAAGCGGTCGCGGAATTGCGGCTGTTCCAGCGACGGCGTAGACAGCAACACATTGCCGGTGCGGAATGCCAGCAAATCAATCTTGTCGTTGAACTCGCTGCGCAATGCCGGTTCGGCGTTACTCAGATGGATCACCGTGCCGATCATGATGATCGGCACGGTGATCCACAACACCAGCGCGGAAATACGGACCACAATGCTTTCTTGCCAATTCCGTTTCCAGTCATCGGCAAGCGTAATCTTCTGTGCACTGCTTAGCGGAATCCGATCCATCGCAACACCACCACCGTGACGCAGAAATTCACCAGACTGGACAGCAGTAACGCAATCGCGACCAGCCAACTGATAAACCAGTAGTCGGCAGGAACTACAAAAAAGGCCATGATCATAACCGCCACGAACACGAACCGCATCGCGCGTTCGGCATCAAACGCGAAGCGGTAGGTGGCCGGATCGCGCTGTACAACGTGATAGTTGGCTCCGTAACGCCAGCGCGACACCGTTATCGGCACGAGGAAACCGGTGAGTGCTTCCCACAACAACAGGGCGACAAATACGTACCGTAGCGGTTCGATATGAAAGTACAACAGCAGTACTAAGGCGACGCCCAATATAAAACGGTAAATGCGTTCAGTCATGGCCGGGTCCGTAGTTGCGCTGCTATGGAATTTGAACAGGCAGAGTCAAGCACACGCGCATCGTGTATTTCTATTTAGACTGTCGGCAGCGGGAGGAAATGCTTGATGGAGGGAACAAAATCGGGAGCAGGCGCGGGTGCCCACACTAAACACTCTCGGCCAATGACGGAATGGTCGGCAGCATCAGCACGGTCGCTTCGCCCGGTGTGGTGCGCGGCACGCCGTTGGCCTTTTGCCGTGCAATCGACGGCACTTCCTGCTTCTTGAAGTCCAGGCGGCGCACGAACTCTTCCATGACGATGCTGTACAGCTCGTCGCCCAGCTTAATATCTTCGTAGCCTTTGTCGATGTTTGGATTGTCGTTGACTTCGATCACGTAGATACCGCGCTCGGTTTGTTTCAGATCGACACCGTACAGGCCGTTGCCGATCAAATTGGCGGCCTTCATGGCGACATCGACGACTTCTTTGGGCGCTTCGTCGACCAGCCAGGTCTTGCCTTGACCCTCTTCAATATTGCCGGACGGATTGTGTTTCACAATCTGCCAGTGCTCCTTGGACATGAAGTACTGGCACACGTAAATCGGTTTGCGATTGAGCACGCCCACGCGCCAGTCGAACGGCGTGTACAGGTATTCCTGCGCCAGAATCAAATCGGTGTCCTTGAAGCTGCGCGCAACAATTTCTTGCAGCTCTTTTTCATCCGCCGCTTTGAATACGCCCAGCGAGAACGAGCCGTCGGGAATTTTCAGCACGACCGGATACTGCAAAGTCTCTTCCAGCGCCTTGAGATTGCTCTTGTGCAAAATCACCGTCTTGGGCACCGGCACCTTGTTGGCGCTGAGCAACTCGGCGAGATACACCTTGTTGGTGCACTTTACGATGGAATCAGGATCGTCGATCACCACCATGCCTTCGCTCTCGGCCTTTTTGGCGAAGCGGTAGGTGTAGTGATCGATCTTGGTGGTCTCACGGATAAATAGCGCGTCGTATTCCGCCAGACGCGAAAAATCCTTGCGCTCAATCAATTCAACATCGAGCCCGAGCTTCTTCCCGGCCTTGATAAATTTCTGCAACGAATTGGGGCAGGACGGCGGCAGCTTTTCGTCCGGGTTGTGCAAAATCGCCACGTCGTAACGCGACACGCTCTTGGTGCGGTTAGTGCGCCACGGTTTGCTTAGGTAATGATTCAGCGCTTCGATGAACGCGGGCTGCTGTTCCGTGCTAATGGAATTCAAATGAAATGGCTTGATCGATGCGATATTCCATTTACCCTGATAACGAAACTCCACTTTGAGCAATGGGCAACGGAAGGTATCGAAAATCTGCCGCGCCAAATCTTGCAATTCTTTGTCGGCACAGCGCCCGAAGAAAATTTGCAGCTCAAAGCTGTTTTGTTCCGGCGGCGGCACGCTGCGTTTTTGCAAACTCTTGTGCAGCAGCGTATCGAGATCTTCGAAGTTGAGGCTGTAAATCGCCTTGCTGGAGAGATCGGTGACGGTGTGCACCGACGGGATCGACTTGTGCCGCCACGCTTCGCTCAACAACGACACGTAATAGCCGATCGACAGATAGCGATAGCTGCGGCACAGGTTCAGCACCTTGATGCCCTTGGTCTTCAAAAAGTCGGGCTGCGACAGATATTCTTTTGCGGTTACGACCACCGCCTCAGGATAATGCGGCGGCCAGTCACTGGGGTTTTCCACTACCACGATATGAGATGTCATCCTAAACCTTTACTCCGGGATGGCGCTTAGCGTGTGCCGACTTGCTGGAATTCGATCTGGCTTTCAAAACGATCACCGCCTTTTGCGCTGCCTTTCCATAGCGGGCCATGCGTTCAAAATCTTTTTTGAATATCGGCATGTTGATCGATTCCGTGAGCGTTTTGCCACATTCGTAATCGACGAACGGATCGTGCACGTAAATGTACTTCTCATCGAAGCCCGTGACCACCACCCAATGAGGAAATTTTTCATGGTAGATGCGGTACGAACTGATCAATACAATCGGAATGCCGCCTTCCTCAAATTTTTTCTGAATCTCGGCGACCTTCAACGCACCGTACTGAAACTTGATCGGCAGCTGTTGCAATTCCTCCAGAAAATCCTCCTGCGCCAGCCGCATGACTTCTTTTTTGTCAAGATCGCGTACCGTATTTAGAAACATGGCGCCTTCGTCGTTTACGTACACTTCCACATCGAAGCCGCGATGGTAAGCGGCGAGCGCCATGCCATAAGGGCTACAACCGCCATGCCCTGAAGTCATGAAAATCGTAGTGGACTCGCGCCAGATGCGCAATTCCATTTTTCTATCCAGCAGCAAGTCCGGATGAAAAGCCTTCATGGCCATCATGATCGCAGCGGGACCGCAAGTGAAGTCCAGGGTCTGTTCGTAAAACGGCACCCGCACCATGTCCAGATGCAGTTGCGGCGCCAGCGATTTCTCGAAGCGCAGCGCGTCCATGTGATCTTCGTAATAGTCGGGAATCACCTTGAACTGCTTGTAGCCGCACTTTTTGAACAGACTGATGGACGCGCGGTTGTCGGTGCGGATTTCCAGCCGCAGGTGCACGCAGTCGTTGTCGATGGCCATGTGCTCGGCCGCTTGCACCAACGCCTTGCCCACACCCTGCCCTTGCGCGTTGGGTTCGACTGCCAGCGAATACAGCCGTGCCAGTGAAGTGCTGTCGTTGAACAACACAATGCAATAACCGCGCAACACACCGCTGGCCTCATCCACCAGGGTTTCGGCGTTACCGGCCGTGAGCAAATAACGAAAACTGCGCGACGATAGCCGATCCGTTACAAAGCAACGGTTTTCCAACCGCACCAGCGCGGCCAAATCGTCGAGCCGCGCCGGGCGAATCACACTGATATTGCGATTTTTCCGCTTCAGAATGCCAGAGGATTTCATGGCGCATGATGCTTGGACAAATAGCCGTCGCTGTCAACCTAAAAACGGGAGTTAGACGATCTGTAGCCTTCAAATTCATTGTTGCATTGCAAAAGATTGTCGCCTCAACCTTGACGGGTGAATTCTGTATACTTGGCCGCGTTCAACCTGCTGCGAATTCGCCATGCAAACCATCGACACGTTGCTTCACGCTCGCTGGGTTATTCCAGTGGAACCCGACGGTATGGTGCTGGATCAGCACGCCGTGGCGATCAGCCAAGGGCGGATTGTTGAAATTTTGAGCAGCGCACAAGCAAAAGAAAAATATCGCGCCGCGACCACCCACACGCTTAGCGAGCACGCCCTCATCCCCGGCCTGATCAACGCGCACACGCATGCGGCCATGAGTTTGATGCGCGGCATCGCCGACGATCTGCATTTGATGGACTGGTTGCAGAATCACATCTGGCCTGCGGAGAGCAAACATGTCGGCGCACAGTTCGTGCGCGAGGGCACACAGCTGGCGATGGCGGAAATGTTGCGCAGTGGCACCACCTGTTTCAATGACATGTATTTTTTTCCGGATGAGGCGGCGCGCGCGGTCAATGAGGCAGGCATGCGCGCGGCGATTAGCCTGATCGCGATCGACTTCCCGTCTGCATGGGCGAGCAGCGCGGATGACTACCTGCACAAGGGTCTGGCCGTGCACGACCAATATCGCGACCACCCGTTGATCACGACCGTGTTTGGGCCGCACGCACCGTACACGGTGGCGGACGCGTTGCTGGAAAAAATCCGCATGTACGCGGATGAGCTGGACCTGCAGATTCAGATACATGTGCATGAAACCGCACATGAAGTGGACGAATGCCAGCAGCGCAGCGGTGAGCGTCCGCTCGCGCGCCTGCAAAAACTCGGGCTGGTCACGCCGCGCCTGATGGCCGTGCACATGACACAACTGACGGATGCTGAAATTGTCATGCTTGGTGCCTCCGGTACGCACGTGGTGCACTGCCCCGAATCGAACCTGAAACTCGCCAGCGGCTATTGCCGCGTGCACGATTTACTGCAAGCCGGTGTAAATGTCGCGCTTGGCACCGACGGCGCGGCGAGCAATAACGACCTGGACATGTTCAGCGAGATGCGCAGCGCTGCATTACTGGCCAAAACCGTCGCGAACGACGCCAGCGCCCTGCCCGCCGCCCGCGCGCTGCGCATGGCGACGCTCAACGGCGCGAAAGCGTTGGGCATCGACGCGATAACGGGTTCGATCACGCCCGGCAAGGCCGCCGACCTCACTGCCGTCTATTTGGGCGGCCCCGAAACGCAGCCGGTGTACCATCCAGTTTCGCAACTGGTGTACGCCGCCGGGCGCGAGCACGTCACCGACGTGTGGGTGGCGGGCAAGCATTTATTGAAAGACCGTGAACTCACGACGATTGATTTGAATGCAGCGCTGACCAAGGCGCGCGAGTGGCAAGAAAAAATGCAGCCGTTTGATTAACTGGAATCAACCCATGCACACCGCACAAAATATTGATCCGCAGGAAGTCGCCAAATTCGACGCGCTGGCGTCGCGCTGGTGGGATCCGCACAGCGAATTTAAACCGCTGCACGCGATCAACCCGCTGCGCCAGAACTACATCGACTCGCTCTGTGCGCTCGCAGGCAAGCAAGTGCTGGACATCGGCTGCGGCGGCGGTTTGTTAACCGAAGGTATGGCCGCACGCGGCGCACAGGTCACGGGTATCGACATGGCACCGTCGTCGATCAACATCGCCAAGCTGCACTTGCTGGAATCGGGGTTGAGTGTTGACTATCAGGTCGTAACCGCCGAATCATTTGCCGAGCAACATCCGCAACGCTTCGACGTCATCACGTGCATGGAAATGCTGGAGCACGTGCCCGACCCGGCGTCGGTCATCGCCGCCTGCGCGCGCCTGGTGAAGCCGGGCGGCCACGTGGTGTTATCCACACTCAACCGTAATCCGAAATCGTATTTGTTCGCGGTGATCGGTGCGGAATATCTGCTGCGGATGTTGCCCAAGGGCACGCACGACTATCGGAAATTTATTCGCCCTTCCGAGCTTGAGGCGTGGGGGCGTGCGGCGGGATTGAAGCTCAAGGGCTTGCGCGGACTTAGCTACAATCCGCTCACGCAGAGTTACACACTGGGAGCGGATATTGACGTTAATTATATGGTCCACTTTGCAGGAGAAATATGAAGACTCGCATTGCACGTCATCTGCGCCGTAGCATCAGTGACGTTGAGCGTCTTTTGTGGCACCGCCTGCGCGAACGGCAAATTAAGGGCTATAGATTCCGCCGCCAGCATCTCTTCCGTGATTACGTGCTGGATTTTTTTTGCCTCGACGCGAAGCTAATCATCCAGTTGGATGAAAGTGAATATATTGATGCACACCACGATGCCGCGCGAACCACCGCGCTGAAAGCAGTCGGTTACCAGGTATTGCGATTTGGGAATAACGATGTGTTGAGCAACATCGATAGCGTATTGGAAGTAATTTCGCGTGCGCTTCCCAAAGAAATCTCCCTGAAAACCGAGGTGCCGACGGCCGGATCAATACGTCTATAACCCATGGCTGAATTCTTCTCGCTAACTTCAATCATTTTCACCGCACTATTCGCCGCAATGGTGGGCGCGGGCACGATCTGGCTATTTACACAACGCCGCATCGCGACGCTGCGCGAACAAAATGTCACGCTAAGCACCACTCTTGACCTCGAACGCCGCGCCACCGTCGAACGACAGCAAGCCGATTTAAAAAGTCGCAACCAACTGATCGACACCTTTGCATCGCTCGCCGGTGACGCGCTGGCAAAAAACAACGAAAGTTTTTTAAATCTTGCCCAAGAAAACCTGAAGCAATTCCAGATCAAGGCGCAGAGCAATCTCGACCACAAGGAAAAATCCATCGAGGCGATGCTCAAGCCGGTGAAAGAGACGCTGGAAAAAACCGAAGCGCAGCTGCGCCAGATCGAACACGAGCGCAAAGAAGCCTACGGCTCGCTGACCAAACACCTGGAATTGATGGCGCAAACCCAGCAGCAACTGCAAGGCGAAACGCGCAATCTGGTGCAGGCCTTGCGGCGCCCCGAGGTACGCGGCCAATGGGGCGAGATGACGTTGAAGCGCCTCGCTGAACTCGCGGGCATGGTGCAGTACTGCGATTTTTACGAACAGGAGCAGGTGTTGACCGACGATGGTGCGCTGCGCCCCGACATGATCGTGCGCATGCCCGACGGACGCGAAATCATCGTGGATGCGAAGACGCCGCTGGATGCGTATTTAAGCGCGATTGAAGCCCCCGACGACATCACGCGTAACGCCGAATACCAGCGCCATGCGCGCAAGGTGCGCGAACGCGTGAAAGAACTTGCCGGCAAAGCGTATTGGAGCCAGTTCAAGAATTCGCCGGATTTCGTGGTGCTGTTTATTCCCGGCGAACAATTTTTAAGCGCGGCGCTCGATCACGACCGCATGCTACTGGAAGACGCGTTGCGGCAAAAAGTAATCCTCGCCACGCCCACCAGTTTTGTCGC
>JANOOV010000457.1:0-4412 GCA_031421535.1 Gammaproteobacteria bacterium | reverse complement strand
GCGCCCACTTCAGACCAGCCGCTGACCGTGAATATCAAACGCTTGTCGTTGGATACGGCATTGCGCATCGCCAAAGCGGCCATCGACCACTGCCGCAAGGAGGGTGTGCAGATTAGCGTGACGGTGGTAGATCGCGGCGGGCATGAACAAGCCGTATTGCGCGACGTGTTAACGATGGATATTGCCACTGCCATCAGCAAGAAAAAAGCCTACACGGCAATGGCGTTTAATGCGCCAACCTCGGAACTCGAAGATCGCTTTAAAGGGGCCTACAGCGTGCCAAAAATGGACGAGCTAATGATGGCTAAAGGTGGCGTCCCGATCAACATCGGCGGCAATATCATGGGCGGTATTGGCGTCAGCGGCGCACCTTCGGGTTTGACCGATGAAGCCTGCGCACAAGCCGGACTTGCAGCGGTGCGCGAAGATTTGGAGATGGAATAATTTAACCACAAGTGTCGCGACTCAGAAATATCGAAACATGAAATGGCGTATTTTTTCGCCCGACGTCGTTGCAGCCCCTTGCAATACGTACAGTATTGCTGCGGGTCTGCGCCTCGCCGGGCAAAAAATCTGATTCCCCCCGCGCGGGCTTTGCGCGGGGAGGGGGCATCCATTTCATTGGTTCCGATATTTCTGAGTCGCGACACTAGAAACCTCATGCCGACTCCAACCAGTAAATGGTAAACACCAGCAGGAAAGCCACGAATTCCAGCACCGTGATCCAGATCAGCATGCGTGCGATACGCCGATGGGTCGGGCGCATGGCCAACCAGAAATTTTCGCGATACCAACGGTAGGGCCAGAACCCGCCCCAGCGCTTTAGGTCCGACAGATACTGCCAGATCGACGTGCCCCAAGGGGTCAGGCTGTGATCCACTTCTTGCAATTGCGCCTCCCGATTTTCATCGGTGATCGGGTGATAATGTTCCCGCAGCGTCAGTACGGACCCCGCTGCACAAGGTTGCAGTGTAATTTCCAACGCCCGTTTTAGCCCTGAGCCATAACTAAAAAAAAGGCGCGTGCCGAACTGCACGGATTCAAGCGTAATCACCAGATCGTAGACCACACCGTTCATTTCATTGAGTGCTGCGAGATGGAACTGTTTTCCGGCAGCCCGTTCTTGCCAGGTCCGAATGTCAAGATAGGGATTAAGGCGAAACAAGCGCTCGGTATTTTGCAGGAAATCAAACAGCGCATCCGGGGGCAGCGGGATTTCGAGCGTCACCCAGGCGGTGTCTTGCTGTGTTTCGGTCATCGCGCGTGATTGGCGACCAGCAAAGGCACCGCCAGTTGGCGCACCAGCGGCTCCAGATCCATACGCGAACGATAGCCCGACATGCCTTTGGGTCGCGGCGGGCCGATGACCACCAGCGTCGCCCGTTCCTGCTGCGCTGTTTCCAGCAGACAAGTGGCGGGGTCGCCGTAACGCGCAACGGATTTATAGTTGATTTGACGCGCAACGCAGCGCGCTTCTAATGCATGCAACTGTTCCGCCACGTCCTTTTCCAGAATGCCTTCGACATAGCGACCAAAAATATCCCGGGTCGAAGCGTTATTCAGCCAATCGTCCCCCTGCATCCCCGCCCATAAATCCGGGACCACCAGGAGGTGCACGATCAGTGTTTGCTCAGGAATGGCGAGATCAAACGCCAGCGCTTCAGCCAACAAGGCGCCCGCCGTTCCATGATGCGCTAGCAAAACTGTTTGAGGATTGAGCATGAGGGTCACAAAAAAAACGCGGGGACTCCGTTTATCGAATCCCCGCGCCAGATGACTTATCGGTTAGCCGACGAGATAAAACACCGCCATCGCAATCACGAATGCGGCGATGAGTGCGCCGAAATCTTCGACCCGGTCGCTGGTAAAAATCGACAGATTGGTACCGCGTTCAAACTTTGGTGCTTGCATGGTTTATCTCCCGATTAAACGAACTCTTTGACGAACAAGATCACCACAATCAGGGAACCGACGGCCTTCAAGGTGCCCACGATACCCCCGATGATCAGCGGCTTGCCGCCAGCCTGTTTAATGGCCTTGCCGGTAATCTGCATCCCCAGGCCGATCAACCCGAAAGCGAACAACCAGGCAATCCAGTCACGGTACGCCTTGATCGCTTTGGAATCGTGTTGGGCCGCCTTGCTGGCCTTCTCAATGGCGCCCACAGCGACTGCGTCCAGGCCTGCGATCTTGGCCACGGATTTCAAAGTATTATCCTGCTCGCGGGTTGAAAGCTTTTTGTTGGCCATCAAGTCTTGCAGTGCCTGCGTTTCGACGGAATTTCGCATCTTGGGCAATTCGCCTTCCAACGCACGCACTTCTTTAGCTCTCAACAGGTTGCTTTCCTTGACTTCCGCGCTACTGAAATATTTACCTTGATAGTGCCCCGCAGGCGCAAACACGCCTAACGAACTCAACGCAAACATGGCGATGAAGCCCAATACAAACACCGGGAATTTGCCGATCACCACATGCGTCAAATTGATTTTTTGCGCGCCTGCTTCATGCTTCACATACCAAGCCGCCAGCCACAGCACGATGATGGGCAGGAACAGTACGCGGGTGATATTGAAAATTTCCGCCACTTTCAGGGTTTCAATGCCGTTCGGATCGAAAGCCAGCGCAGCACCCGCCACCTGTGCCGAATTCAGAATCCCGGTACCCGCCCAGGCGCCGAACTGCACGGGACCCATGCCGAGAATGTGGCCGATGGTCGGAAACAGGAACATGCAACCCACACCCCACATCAGGATGGTACCGATGGTATAAGCAATCTCTTCAGCCTTGGCCTGCACCACGGGAGCCGCCGCCACCGTTGCAGACACGCCGCACACACCCATGCCCGCCGACAGCACGGCCGTCATGGAATTGGGCGCCCCCATGCGTTTGCCCATGAAAAGGACCACCCCGACCGAACCCAACACGAAGACGCCGATCATGACGACCGATAACGCGCCCAGCTGGGCTAATTCCGCTGCGCTGTACAGGGTGCCGAGCAGAATCACGCCGGTTTTGAGGAAGAAGCGCGCGGTGCGCACGCCATTGGTAGCCCAGGCCGGGATCTTGAACACGTTGACAATGAGCATGCCGATGACGATGCCCAGCACCACGTAATTCAGGTTGAAAATCTTGGCGAAATCCCAGCTCAAGGTGCCCGAAGCTTTCACCGCACTACCCCAATTGCCGAAGAGCGGATCCAGCCCCCATCTGACGACAAAGGTGATCAACAGAATAAACGCAATGCCCGGCACCACCGAGACGTAGTAGTCGATATTTCCTGCCTTAAATTTCCAGCCCAGAATCAGTAACCCAATCACGGTAAAAATGCCGCCAAAAATAATCGCCAGGTTGGCTTGGTTGGCTTTTTCATGGTCGAGTTTCGACTTCGGCATTTTCATGTCTGGTACGGGTTTGCCTTCGGCGGCAGCCATCTCGGTGGCGACGTTTAATTCCGCATCGAACTTCTCTTTGACTTTCAGGTGGTCTTTGTATGCGCTCGCTTGCAGGTAGGCCTGGGTGTCGTTGAGCGCGCCGATGTTATTCAGCCCTGCCCAAGCCAACATGAGGATGCCGATGATAAGCAGTGCGGGGGATCTCGGGGTGTAAACCATTGCTATGCCCTCTCCATATAGTTAACGGCGTTGAACTGCCGATTGCCCGTAGGCAAATAAAGCCACCCTCACGCCAGGGATGGCTTCTTTCTTATGCGTATTGGGATTATTCCATCGGCAGCTTGCGCGCTTTCCAGTCCGGCACACCCGCGCGATACCAGTACACGTTCTTGTAGCCATTTTTAACCAATACGACTGCTGCCTTGTAGGATTTCCAGCACGTCCCGGAGTTGCAGAACACCACAATCTCGGCGTTCTTGTCCGCCAACTTCGCCATGTCGAACTTGTCTTGCGTGGCGTCGAATTCTACCGCCTTGACGCTTTTCTCAGGATCATAGGGAACGGAAATGGCACCCTTGATGCTGCCCTCGCCATATTCAGCCGCCTTGCGGGTATCGACGATGACCGCGCCTTTCGCTTGCATCTCTTGCACCTGTTTTGCCTCCACCAGCTTCACGCCAGCCGGTGCTGTCGTAGGTGTTTCAGGAACATCCGCAGCGTAGGCTGCGCCGGTTATTGACATAAAGCCCAGGGTGGCAAGAGCAATGGAAACCCGTTTGATCTTATTCATGTTGCTTCCTCCAAGAGATTTGTGATGATTTGAATCACCAATGCATCGCTTAAACTTCGCGCCCGGAAATTTCTACCCCCTCTCCATTCCTAAGTCAATTTTATTGAATTGATTTATTGATTAGCGACCTGCCTGAATTGGCTAATGGTACTGAGGATGGAATTTTTGCGACAAAGTGATTAGTCTCGCGCATCACCTTTTCAAAAAACGGATAGCATGATGATGTCGTT
>JANOOV010000456.1:0-1655 GCA_031421535.1 Gammaproteobacteria bacterium | reverse complement strand
CGGCGATCAATGCGGCGATCGAGCGCGTGCTGGCAACGGCAGCCGAGCGTCGCGCCGTGCGGCGCCACGCCGAGGGCTACAGCTGGGATGCCACCACCGAAGCGCAGCTGGCGCTGTTCCGGCGGATCGCGGCGCGGGGCGACGCCCGCGCGCGCGAGCTTGCCGGTATCCGTGGGAAGAGCTGATGTTCACGGCCCTGTGTGGGGTTTGCAGCGGGGCCGACGTCTTCCGTTTGACAACGGTGTCGCATCGCACGTTGAAAACAGCTGCCAATGGGTGTTGGACATGACCTTCCGCGAAGATGACTGCCGTATCCGCACGGGCGACGGCGCCCAAAACTTTGCGATCCTGCGTCGCATCGCACTGAACCTCATGAAGCAAGAGCGCTCCGGCAAGTCGAGCGTGAACATCAAACGCCAGCGGGCTGGCTGGAGCACCGCCTACTTCGAAAAACTGCTGGGACGAATAGCACATTGAGCGACGGTTCCGTTATGCAATCGCCCTGCCTGCTGGGCCCGCTGATGCGCGTGACGTTGCTGCTCGACGAACCCACCGTGACGCAGTTCAAGGCGCTGGGCAAGAACGCCAGCGACGAGGGGCGCCGGGCCGCGCGCGTCGCGTACGAGCGGTATCAGCGGACGCCTGACGCACCGACCGAGACGACACGATGAACCCGATAAAGCACTGGCCGAACAATCGCTTGCTCGGCCGGCGCGCTATGCTGCCGCGCATGCCGAATCACGAACTCGCTTTCATCAACGTTTTCCGCGCACTCGCGGCCGCGTGGGTGCTGGTCGCCCACTGCGGGATATGGGGCGGGTGGGACGTTCTGCCGAGTCCGAAGATCGCCGTCAATCTATTCATGATGATCTCGGGCGTCCTGATGGCGTCAATCACCCTCGACTTGACCCTCGCCGCGCGGCAGCGGCGGGCGTTTTGGGTCCGTCGGTTCTTTCGCATCGCGCCGGCCTACTACGTGTCGTTGATCCTTGCGGCGGTTACTGCACCCCTGTTCCTTGACGGCTACAAGCAACTCCAACTTCTGAACCCTGCGTGGCGGCCGAGTTTCGTCTACGACCCTTCACGCATCGAGTTCACACTGACGACCCTTCTCACGCATCTGACGTTCATATTTGGGCTGCATCCGCGCTGGTCGTTCTCGACGTTCCTGCCCGATTGGAGTTTGAGCCTAGAGGTCCAGTTCTATCTCGTGCTGCCCTTCATCGCGCTTCTGCTGCGTCGCGTTGGTTGGGTGCGAGGTGCGGTGGCGCTGAGCATCGTAACGATCGTCCTCACCGCGCTGCTGCGACCACGGGTATTCTTTTACGAACCGTCGTTCCTGGTTCTTAAACTGCCGTATTTTCTCGCGGGGATGCTGCTGCACCAGTGGCTCCGCACGCAGCAGTGGCAGGCGCTGATTGCTGCAACGTTGCTTTGCGCGTTCGAGATTGACCAAGGCGTCAATGCAGCACTGGCGGGGTCGGGCCTGCTCGCGCTGATGGCGTTTTTCGGGGCGCTAGTGTAGAAAACCATAACTAACGATACATGTATACACTGGCAACACTTCCGCTATTTTCGAGGAGTGCTTGCCATGCAGCAAACCGAATTGCGCCTGTCAACAGCCGACCGCGTTGCCGCAACCGCCGTGCGCGCCA
>JANOOV010000455.1:0-1740 GCA_031421535.1 Gammaproteobacteria bacterium | reverse complement strand
CGTTTGCTGGTGATGCCTCACCGTCTCCAATTGTTGCTGTGGAATACTAAAGGAAACCAATACCGGCTGAATGCGATTGATGACCACCAGCGGATCTTGAGTCGTCGCTGTAACGAGATTGCCCGGTTTGATATTCAAATTACCAGCACGTCCCGAGATGGGCGCGCGGATCCGGGTACGTTCATACTGAATTTGCACGCTTTGTAATTGAGCCCGGTTGACTTGCGCGGTTGCAGCGGCCGACTTTTTCTGCGCCACCGCTTGGTCGTATTCTTGCCGAGTGATATATTCTTGCTGTACCAGAGGCGCCAGTCGGCGTTCTTGGGCCTCCGCTTCGGCCAGTAAGGCTTGGTCACGGGCGACAATAGCGCGCGCCTTATTCACTTCGGCTTGGAAAGCTTTGGGGTCAATTTGAAACAGCAATTGACCGGCTTTCACTAAGTCGCCTTCCCGAAAAAAAACGCCTTGCAGCGTACCGGTAACCTCCGGGCGAATGGCAACACTCTGCTCCGGCTCGACCGTGCCGACAGATTCCAGCAAGATCGGTACCGGCTCCATCACGACCAAGGCAACGTTGACAGAAAGCGGTTTTTTTGTGGGGCCTGGGTTTGTGTCGCCCGCAGTCGTATCTGTATCGGCTTTAGGTTTGGTCACATACCAAATTGCAAATCCACTGCCTAAGATCCCGGAAAATATCAAAAAAACGAGGAAAATTTTTTTCATTAAAAATCCTGTTGCAAAGCCGGTCACTGGCCGCTTGCATTGTTTAAATGAGACCTAAGTTTTTGTGCTCAAGTTCCAATGAAAGAGAGCCATAGATATAATTCCCACAGCCCAAATGTACCGGAAATCCCACAAAATCTTTACGATGGTCCATACACATGCTGATCAGCAGTTGCGCATGGCCCGTGGTCGCAGGTAATGGCGGTGTTATTTAGGTGGAATGTCTCATGCAACTCGGTAAATCAGTGCATCCTCAATGAAATGCCCATTCATAACGTTCTTCGAGAACCGCACTCGACCAATTTCAGAGCCGGTATGAAGAGTGATTTTCAGATCCTTGACGAGTTCAGCATTTTGATCGAGTAATCCGATCACAGACAGTGGGGATGCAGAAGCTTTATCGCCCAACTGTTCTAAGGCATCGCGGATTTGCGCATATACTTTGCGGGAGCCTTGGGCGGAGACCTCGGGTGAGGCAAACATAAGGCGCCACTCATTAATCTCCGGAACAAACAACCACAAAGCTGCGTCAATCAGCAGTCCAGCTTCGTCGAGTTTACGCGTCAACTCGGCGCCAGCTTCGACCATCGCGTCTGTTAGCTGGTCTTTCACCACTGTGTTTTCAGCCACGGTAATACTCCTGAATTCGTATCGGCAACTGCTTTAAGCATGTCGCGTGTCCTTGCTTCCGTCGTTGAATGGTCATAACGAGAAGTCTCATTCCAATCACGAACGGTGTTCCAGTTTATCTTGAACTGAGGATCTGCTGCGGCTTGATCCTCCAGTTTGCCTTTTGCACCGGAAATATTGAGGAGTTTATCCAGTCGGTGCGTGTAAAAGTCATTCACGATCGTCTTGTCAGGTACCTCGTGTTCACGGAACTGTTTTGCGGCACATGCCTTTAGTGCGCACTCAACAGCATAGCCGAGCAGGTAATATGCTGCGGCCCAGCGTTTTCCTTGCAGGAGCGCCTCTGCGTCTTCGACGCGTGCCTCAGCGAGGATCTGCAAGTCGAAC
>JANOOV010000454.1:0-9898 GCA_031421535.1 Gammaproteobacteria bacterium | reverse complement strand
CATGGAGGTGCTGGCCCGTGGCTTGGGGTCGAAATACGCCGCACGGGAATTGCGCATCAGCTACGAAACCGTTCGCACCCATAAACGCAACATCTACCGAAAGCTTGGCGCGCGCACCTTGTGTAACGCATTGAACCTGTACCGGTCACAACGATAGGCAGTCAATGCACGCGTGATAAATAAGCGCATTGTGGCCCGACCTAAAACGACCGAAGAACCTTCTTGTTTATATCTCAAGGCGCAATGACAACGGTGTGGAGCAGCGTGTTGAAGCCCGTCCCCGCCTCCCACACACCGGAGTTCGCCAGCCGCATCGAGTACGCCGAAAGATTTGCGAGACTCGCTGCCGGGTCGGGCAAGTTGAGCAGCAGCGCATAGTTCCCGGCGGGCATGCTCGCCGGAAGAGTCAGGTTGTGACTCAATGTGGTCGTTGTACCTGCCAGCCAGAGACGCGGATCAGCCTGAAGCGGAAAACGATACAGCGCGCCGGTTGAGGTGTTGCGTAGCACCACTTCCACGTTGCGCGCGTTGAAGGGCGCGGCCCAGCCCAGGTTTTGGAGCGACAGGTTAAACGCCAGCAGGCCGCCGCGCTTCGCGGTGGTGGGATACGCACCGCTCTTCAATGCAAACCGGTAACCGATGCGGCGCTTGATCTCGGTCAGACACCCGCCGGTTTGCCAACTGTTGGTCACATCAAGGTTGTAATCTGCATTGAGGTAGGACCAGTGAAATTTGGCCAGCTCGGTCAGCGCGCTTGCACATTCGGAACGTGGCGGGTTCACTGCACAGGTCTCACCGCCCATCGGCAGGTACTGGGTTTCCACCGCCAGATACGGGTACTCGATCACGGTGTCTTGATAGGTTCCAAAATCCGTGGCGCTGGCGAGGAAGCAATCGTTGTGATGCCCCACGCGCGCGTTGGCAGAACCATTGAAGGCTTGACCGCCGCTGAGCGCCGTCGTGCCGTACATGGTTCGTTTAATGGTCGGCGTGCGCACCTGCAACATGCGCGACGTGGGCAACACCGACAGCAGTTTGTCCGCCACTGTTTCGCGATTAATCCAATCGGTCGAGGAAATGTTGCCTTCGTTGCCGAAATTCTGCGTGTAGTACCACTCACCCCACGCGCCAATCATGCCCGCTTGCACCACATTGATCACGTCGCTGTTCGCTTGCAGCAGCGGCGCAAGCTGATCCAGATGCGCCAAGACTTGACTGAGCGCGGCGTCGTTGCCGCTGGCCAACGCGGTGTACGCGATGCGCAAAATGATTTTCATTCCTGCGGCGCGTACCGTGCTGAGCTGGGTTTGCAGCTGGTTCAGCGCCGCTGGGCTGATCGGGCCGCTCTGGAAGCCGTCGAGATAAAACATGCACATCACCAGCGAGATACCCTCGTTGACGCGATAGCTTTGCAACGTGGCGGCGTCGAATAAAAATTTATCGCAGTCTCCCGTGTGGTGGTAAAAGCCGCGCTCGGGATTGGCGAACAGCGTGTTGTCCGCCGGGTAGGAAACCGTCGTCGTGCCGCTGTACACCTGCGTGTATTTGGCTGATGTTTCCAATGGGGCTTCGGTCTGAAACAATAAATCAGCGTTGTTGGGCGTCGCCGTCTCGCCGATGTCGGCGCGCAAAACTGTCCAGCGCGCAACACCGCCCGCGTTTGAAAAATTGACTGTTTTTACAAAATCCCAATTCCAGCCACCGCCGTCGTGTTTGTATAAATTTTCATTTTCGATCAAAAAATTCGCGCCAATGAGTCCAACCTTGAATCCGGTTCCAGCGCTGCGATCCACATCAATGTAGACCCGCTTGAAGGCGGGCGTACCGCTGTACGAATAACTGTAGTAAACGCGCGTGGCGTCGTTTGACGCTTGCAGGTTGGTGATTGCGGCAGCGAGCGGCGCGCTGAATAACGCCGCGACAATCATGGCGAATACCGATACGGTTACTACACTAGGGGCTGAGCGCGACATAATTTCCTTCCGATGAAGTTGATTTTTCCCGGTAACGGCGTGACTGAAGGCTAGCGTCTCCCATCCCAATGGGGAATACCTCAATTAGGTGAGTCGCGCTCACGCTTGTTTGTTCCGGCTTTTCCAGCGCCCTCCTACCACATCTTGCGTATGTCGAAAAATCCTGGGGGGATGTTTACTGCACGCATGGAAAATATTTTTGGTCCCGGGGTCGTGAGGATACGAGCCGGGGAATTCAAATGTGCAGCGGAGACTTAAACAATGAAATATCGGCTAACAAGTAGTGCCACGTCTTGGTTAATGTTTTCCGCACTTGCTATCACGGGTACGGCGCTAGCAGCGCCGGTTTACGACACGCCGGTAAATATCTCGAACAACTCCGGGTTTAATAATCGAGCGCTGGTTAACAACAGCGGGGATGTCTTTTGGGCGGCAGGTATCTCTGGCACTGCCATGTTTTGGAAAGCCCCGTCCGGCCCAGCAATAAATTTAACCAACTCGCCCATCAGCAGCGAGAGGCCCATGGGAATTAACGATCGAGGTGACTTACTGTGGCAGTCGGTGACACTTGCACAGGAGTGTTTTTTTATGCTTCGCGATGGGCCAACGGGCGTTACTACGCAATTAAATACCATGCCGGTCTGCAGCCCATCCGCTTACTTAAACGAACGGGGTGACGTAGTTTGGCTCGAACCGTATACCACTCCGGCAGGTGTGACGACTGAGAATATTTTTCACAAAGCCAACGGACAAGCCGCGAAAAATATTTCTACTCCGAAAACTATCTCCAGCGACCGCCCATTAAATGACTACGCCCTGTGGTTGTATCCAAACGGCGATGTCACCTGGCTGCGAGACACCAGTTCCTCCAGCTCCACCACGGGCATCAGGACCACCGAATTTCGTCGCTATGCCGCCACCACGGGGAACGTTACAATTTTTCCTGCGACGATCAATCCCAATGGGGGACCGGATCCTGCGTCCCCATATCCTTCAGCTCCTTATTCCGCAAATGATCAAGGCGATCTGGTCTGGGAGGAACGCAACCCGGCCAGCTTCTTTGCCGCCATCATTTACCACTATGATCGCGCATCAAATGTTGTTTCTAAAATCACACGCGATGATGATGTTGAAAATTTTTTTCCTTCGTATCCAACGATCCACAGCAATGGCGATATTGCGTGGATTAAATCCAACCTGTCCGGCAACCAGCTTGCCTATCTTCCCAAGTCATCTACGACCCCCATTTTCACTGATATTTTACCGAGGGATAGGAGACACATACATTTGGCCAACGGAGATATCCTTTATCTGGCTCGGGAGACGGCTGAAAGTAATCCCCAATTATATCTGTATCGCTATGGCACTCGAAAACCAATTAACCTGACTAACGACCCGTTCAACACGGCAGACTTGTCATCGGCTTCGGTCAATCAAAACGGAGATGTCGCCTGGCATACGCAGAAACCGTCACCGGTTCCCGGGAGCACCGACCAATTCGATATCTTCGTTTACAAATCGGCGACCGGTGTTACTGACCGGGTCACTACTTCCTCCGAAGACGATGGTTTTCCCGTACTCAGTAACCGGGCCGTCGCGTGGCTTTCGTTCCCTTTCACCGGCGGTCGAGAAATTTTCTACGCCCCCCTTGCGACGCCGCCCCCCACGGTAACGATCAGTGCGAATCCCACCCGTGTGGGATCCGGCGGGTCCAGTACGCTGACCTGGTCGAGCACTCAGGCCACCGCGTGTATGGCCAGCGGTGCAAATGCCGGTGGCCAGTGGGCGGATGCAAAATTGCCCGCTAATAGCCAAGTCTTGACCAATCTCATGCGCACCGACACTTACACACTGACCTGTTCCGCCCCCAACGGTAGCGCAAGCCAGAGCGTGAGCATTACGGTTATCCCGCGTTCCGATCTGATTGTTTCGGCGCTGTCCTTAGGCAATTCGTCAGTGCAGCTGGGCGGAAAAATCACGGTAAAGAGCACAGTGAAAAATCAGGGAATTGTCAAAACCCAAGCGCTGACGGCGATTACTGCCGGGGTGTACATCGCGACAGATTCGGCCTGTACGGCAAATCTTCAAGCCCTGGCGCCGACCCAGTGGAGCGTGACGCGTGCAGGGTCGAGCTTGGGAATGGACGTTTCGAAATCCAATTCCGCCCGCTATACGCTACCTGCATCGGGTTATCGCCGTGGCTCTACGGTCTACGTGTGCGTGCAGGCTGACAATGGGTTGATTGAAGACGAGTCCAGTGAGATCAATAACTGGAGAAGTCGGGCGGTAGAAATCGAGTAAATTGATCTTGCAGCAACATCACGGATACCTACGTTGGCGAACACGCGGGCGAGGACGGCACGCAGCCATCGGGTATCCGTCAACTACTCCGCAGTGAATTTCAATACGCTCAGCTGATGCCAATGAATCGACCACAATTTCATTGGCGCATAGCTTGACAATATGGCCCGGCCTTCTGGAAATAACCTATTAAAACGCGCCAAGTTAATACTGGCGCTGAGGCAAGACAACGGAAATTGCCAACTTCCGACATCACCTGATTGCGGTATAGAAATTTCTTCATGCGCGCCCGAATATTACGATCACGCGTAACGTCATGATCGGAACATTCATGCGGCAACGCGAAATTAGTCAACAATTCACTGTTAGGAGGATGTTATGGGAAACAGAGCAATTTTTTCTCGCGGTACTGCCCTTGTAGGAATCTGTGGGTTAACCCTGCTCAGCGGCAGCGTGTTGGCACAGGACTTTTCGACGCCTGGCGCGTCGTGTACTCCGGCGCTTGCAGCGTCAAGTGAAGTTGCGCAGGTTAAGCGCTACAACACCGGCGTCTCATGGGAAAATACCGCGAAGTCGATGGATTTTCATTGTGGCGGCGGGACCGCTTATTGGGGGCAGGTGGTGAATACGTCTTTTTATGTAGCCCCGGGTGACCTGCCCGTGACCTGCTACATTGCCCAAACATTTATGAGCGCTTCACCGTTCGGTGGGTACAACATCTATTTGGGCAGGTTAACGTCGAAAACCACAAGCGCGAGCACCCGACTGGGCGGTGCTGGAGGTAACCATGTCCTCTCCATCACGGACACTGGATATAACCAAGGCCTCAGTTTTAGTTACTACTGCAACTTGCCCAAAAAAGGCGTGTACTCGGCATTCTTGTATAACGTCAATTCAACCCACCCATAAAGCGAAGATTTAAATCGCCGCTTAAACGTGTAAGCGCGCCAACTGAATGTTGAATCCGATGGCGCGCTTACTTTCTAACCGAGAAGAGGCTACTACTATGCTCATTTCACACAATCGTACCAAGCGCATTGTTTACGGCGGAGTTGCCGCGACGTTGTTGATCGGTGTCGTATTGGCATGGACGCCCGACAGCGGTCGCGTCTCTGAACCCGTGCCGCCCATTGGCGCAGCCACTTTAGAAAGAGCGCCATCTATGGCCGCAGTTAATCCCGTTGGAGCTCCAGCGTCGAACCATGGTGTTGCTCATGTAGAACTGTTAGGGCGTGAGCTAAAAACTGTGACTGCAAAAGTTGGTCACCTCGAAGCTCAACTTGCGTTGCTCAGCCGTGGCAACGACTCAGGTGTTCAACCGCGTGAGCCTAGCTCCAAATCGACTACGCGTGAAATTCCGTTAGGACAGGCAAGTCTAGAGCAACACTGCTGCAAGAGGCTCTGAAACTTTTCGATGAAAAGGTATGTCCGGTATGCGACACGCAATGGAAACCAGAAGACTTTCGACGGCACTTAGCTCATACGCTGGAACACTACGCCGCAGTGACGAGTCAGCGCAATAATTTGGACCGCAAGCTAATCCCGATCATTACCGAGATTGAAGCCTTGCTAACAGCATCAGCATCCGTTGCGCGCTACGGTGCGTTGCTTTCACCCGCCATTGACTGCACTTCGATAGGTGGTTACGTAGCAGACCTGAAGCATATCTCAACCGCTCTCAAACGTTTTCTGCCTCTGAGCGCTACCAACGATGCATTAGCGGCAACGACAAAAATACCGGAACAAGTGCACTCCACCATCGCTCTACTTGAGACTGCTATCGCCGCCTTGCCGGAGCCGACTCAACAAGACGCGGCTCGCGACTTCCTAAGCGTTGGACAAGAACGGCTTGAGGCATATCGTCAGGCGTCCCTCAAGCTCAAGGGCGCTGAACAAAAGGCTAGTGCCGCAAGATATGTTTTTGAGACCTACGGGAAAATGACGACGGACGCTCTTGAAACAATATACAAGAACGTCGAAAGCTTGTTCAGCAAGCTCTATCGTCTTGTGAACTACGATGACGAGGATAAATTTCAGGCACAACTCAAGCCGTCAATAGGGAAGCTGGGTTTCGATGTCGATTTCTATGGCCGTGGATTCTTCCCTCCCGGCGCTTACCACAGTGAGGGACATCAGGATGGAATGGGATTGTGTCTCTATTTGGCGCTGATGAATCACTTGGCAGGAGATGCGTTCACATTCGCAGTCCTTGACGATGTATTGATGTCCGTGGATTCGGGCCACCGCAGGCAAGTGAGTAAGATGCTCTGCGAGCAATTCCCAAGAACCCAGTTTCTGCTGACGACGCACGATGAAATCTGGCTGCGACACATGAAAACAGTCGGCCTAATCAAAGCTAAGCGTTTCGTGCACTTTCGGACATGGAATGTCGATCTTGGCCCTACCAAGTGGGACGACCGAGATGTTTGGGAAGAGCTTGCCAGCTTGCTCAAACAAAACGACGTGCGAGCCGCAGCTGCATTGCTTCGAAACTATATGGAACATTTCTCTAAGGAGACATGCCAAGGACTACGTGCCCAAGTTGAATTTCGGGGTGACGCGCAGTTCACACTCGGAGATCTACTCCCGAACGCAATTGGCAAGATGAAAAAACTGCTTAAAGCGGGGAAGGCTGCTGCTCATTCATGGGCACAGAGTGAGAAAATTACGGCAATTACAGAGCGGGAAGCTCGATTCGATAGTGCCGTCGAAGCGTCAAAAGTGGAGCAATGGCAAGTAAACGCAGCAGTCCATTACAACGAGTGGGCCAATCTGCACCGAAATGACTTTGAGCCTGTCGCAAATGCCTTTAAGACACTCGTTGAGGCATTTACCTGTATGAAGTGCGGCTCAATACTTTTTGCTACACCCGAACACGGCGAGGCCGAGGCTCTTCGGTGCGCTTGCGGTGAATACAATGTGAATCTACTCAAGAAGGTCCAATCGCATCAGGGATAAGCAGGGACAACGGAGGCCCTAGCTATCGCGTTTTTTTACGATCATCCGCTTCCCAGTTACACCGACACAATTCGCATGGGCAAGAGGAGGACCGCTCTTGGCCGATTAACGTCACTCTTACTTTTTTGGACGAGAACACAACTGATCGCTATACCGCCATGGCGCGCGGCGGTACTTCGTAGATGGTTCCGTCCACCAGTTCGTAGGCCATCACGGGCTCACGCAACACGATGCCGATTCCACCGGCATTTTGGTGCACGACATCGCCGATTGCGCTCAACATGACGTCACCGCGATACATGCGCAATTCAACGCGGCCTTGCGGCGGTTCGGCGCGCTCGGGTAGCACGATGAAGAGTCCATGATCACAAACATTGCTGGCCCGCCCGTGCGATATGCCGACGCGCGGCATGATAATCGTGACGTGCCAGTCCATTTCAATGCGTTCCGTACAGCGTCGTTCGATCAGCATCATGTGGGTGTCTCCGGTTGTATTAACGCCTGTGCGTTGTGATGTTGCTTTTTATTCCGCAATGTCGCCTATCGTGCACCGGCTTTATGACGAATTGATGTCAAACTGAGGCCCCCAGCCGAATAAAATGGAATCTACGGGCTGTCTTATAATCGTCACTTAAATGTCATGACCGTTTCACTCTGGCGGTCGATACTCATGCCAATCTCACGGGTTGCATGAGGAGTCACCATGAGTCGCGCAACATTCTCGTCGTTAATCTGGCCGGTGCCGACCGCACCACACCCTGCATCGAAAACACCACCCTGCCCCAGCGCCGCGCGTGCTGCTTTGAACATCAGCAATGCATCACCGGAGGCCTTCGCCGCATCATTGCCGTTCGGACCGGACGATGTCACTGCGGGCTCTGAAAGTGAATTACAAACTGCGGTACTGGGCAACGCGCAGTGCGTGGATTTGCCGCTGCATATTCGTCACTCAAATTATTTTGCCAATGTCATCAAGCATGCGGCGGCACAGGAAACGCCGAAGAAAGCCATCAGTGCGATTGAACGTTATCTCGACGACAATCCTTCGCAAACCTGGGAAAACAGTTGGGTCCGCATTCCGCTGGCGCGCTTCAATTCGTTTGCATTACGCGTGCTCAACGAAGATTTGCGCGCCACGCGCAGCGATCCGCACAGTCCGCCGCGTGCCGACAAAGACAAGTTTTTTGGACGTAACGAAGCCGGTACCGAATACGCGCGCCTGCCCATCAGCTATGTGTTGAAGCTCGCCTTGGCGCAGTTGCTGGGCGCGCACGAGCAGGTGCCGCGCACTATTTATCACACCGCGTTTCGCTTGATGGAGCATTACATCAACGACAACTGTTCGCCGGAAACGCTGTCGTTCTACGTCACGCCGTTGTCGCGCGAATTAGGTCAAGGCCGGGCACTGGCGCGTGAAACCGCGAAGCGTTTTTTGCTCACCCACTTGCTGTTGCTGTACGCGAATGAAGCGTTCGGTTTACGCGCCAGCGGGCAGCGCGCCTTGGCCTACTATTCGCCCTTGCCGCCAATGCGCCAGCGGCAATTGAATGCGTGTATTTCCGACACGCTGTATCGCGACCTATTTTGCAGCCCCTGCCTGTCGGGCTGGGATCGCGGCGAAGAAAAATACCGTTATATGCGGCTGTGCCACGAAGTGCTGAGCCGCAGCCAGCTCAACGCCGTCACCAAACTGCGCGACGCTGGCATTATCACCAGCAATCTGGTCGTGCTGCCTAACACCTCCAACGTCAGCCTGTCGAACAACGGCACGCATGTGAGCCTCGGCAGCTTGCGTCTTAAACAAGCGCTGGAAAATCCATACTCCGGTTTCGGCCCACGGCAGGAAAAATATTTTTCCGACCTGAGTATCAAGATCGCAGAGCACTTTCTGCCGTTGTTCGTAGGCACCTATACCGCCGCACCGCAGCGCCTGGACTTCGCTGATTTTCATCCGGAAACCCTGCTGGGCTTTCTGCCGCACCAATTGGATTACACCCAGTTGCGCATGCTCTGGCGCCAATGGAAAGAGAAGGCGGGAATGAGCGTGCTCGGCTACCCAGTATCCCCCATGGGCGGCCCGGCGTGGATGGATCGGACCCGGGCGCGCGCACTGAATTTGCGCGGCGATTTCGTGCCCGACATGCGCCTGCTGGATTATCTGGTCGCGGTGGGCAGCACCGACCAAAGCCCGGCGCTCAATGGCGAATTGGGTAATAGCGAGCGTTTGAAACTGGATCTGGCCGATCTGGGCATACTCGACGCGCGCATGTCGTTTTACATGTTTTACAAACCGCGTGAACACGCGCAGATGGGCTTTTCAGGATTCGAAGGTCGCCATTACAGTCAGTTTGAAAATTTCGGTCAAGACCTGTCGCATGCGGTGCAGATGCAGGCGCTGATCAGCGCGCTGGGCTATCACTATATATTCAGCGGCAACGTGCGGCACGAACACATCCCCGACACCCGCGCGGTGGAAAGCGAGCGACGCCACATTGTGTTTGCCATGGCGGTGGGGCTGCCGAATTTCTACGTGCAGCGCGACACCGCCAATGCGTTCTTGCGCGACGTGCTGCAGTACACGCACAAGACCCGCCCCAGCCATCGCCATCGCGGCTATCTGAAAGTGGACACGCTCGATTACCGCCAGGCGCTGTTGAAGAAGATGC
>JANOOV010000453.1:0-2540 GCA_031421535.1 Gammaproteobacteria bacterium | reverse complement strand
CAGCCGACGCGCTGCAACAGCGCCGCGAGTTCGGCCAGATCGTGCGTGCAGCGGAAGTCGACATGCTTTTCGTACAACACCGCTTTCAGGCTTTTTTCCACCGCTTGCTGCGCGTGAAAGCACACCATCGAGAGGTGAATTTCAGGCACGTCCTTGATGCGTTCGAATACCGCAATGTCGCGGTCAGCGAGACGCAATGCGCGCAGTGCTTCCTCATGCTGCGGCGTCATAAAGCACCTTTCCTTCCGACTTGGCCTGATGAAGTACCGTTCCGGCGACTTGGCTGCGCCGCTCGAATTCCGCCTCGGAGTACACCAGCACGTCAACACCGGTGCCGATCGATCCGATCGCGATGCGCAAGCGCACCATCTCCCGCCCGGAATCGGCAACGTGCGGCTCGATGACCATGAGGTCTAAATCGGAATTTTCGTTTGCGTTGCCGCGCGCGTACGAACCGAACAGGATCACCTTGCTCGGCTGTGCCACTTGCACAATGCGCTCGACGACACTTTGGATTTTTTCTTCGCTTAGCATCATGTGATCTCAAAAACCTGCTGCGGCGTAATGCCCCCCGGCCACCCACAATTTTCAACTACTACTTTGCTTATTCTAGCCTGCTTCGAAAGGCAGTGACTTGGAAATACGCAGGGTTAGGTCGCGCATTTCGTTTCGAGGCAGGTAATTTATGCTACATACGAAATCGCGCAATAATGCGCAACGCTATCCGCGGCAGGGTTGCGCATTATTGCGCGACGCCCAGCCCTCATCGGCATTTCCCCTCAGACCAAAGCATGAGCCCGGTTGGACGTTATGCCGGTAGACGGCTACGGTGAAGGGTGAGGTACGCCAAAGCTAAGAACTCGGACTCAATGATCGTACCGAAAGTATCCTTAATGTTTCTATTTTCATAGATGGAATCCTTTCGCATGAAGCTCCGTCATGACATTTTACGTCGCGCTGTACTCGGCCTCGTTCGTTCTGGATTGGCCTTGTTGCTGAGCACCGCCGCCACGGGGAGCGCAGCGGCAAAGTTATCGACCGGCGTGGACGAGCAAGCGCAGCTTCCCTTTTGGGAGATCAGCAACGCCGCCATGTCGTTGCGTTTGGTGCAGCGGCTGCCGGACCAGACGCGCGGTTTTTTTACGGCGCGGGGTTTTTCCTCAGCGCACGCGGAAATCATTGCGCAGAGTTGTGTGTTTCAAACCGTGTTTAAAAATCAGTCGCAACAGGGCACGCCGTCGCCGCTGGAATACGATTTGCGTGAATGGGTCATCGTGGTTGCGGGTGCGAAGCAAGGCATGAAGACGCGCGAGGATTGGAAAACTCAGTGGCAACAACTGAACGTTGCGCTGCCCGCGCAGCTCGCGTTTGAGTGGTCGCTGTATCCGACGCGGCAGGTGTATCAAGCCGGGGACTACAATTGGGGGATGTCGATGTTTAATCTCAAACCCGGAACAGCGTTCGACCTCAAGGTGGTGTGGCGGCAGCACGGCCGCGCACACACCGAAACAATTTTTGGTATGAAGTGCGCGCCGGATGTTGACATCACCCCGGCAGCGCCGCCATGAACCGATTGCTGTCGTTGCTCGTCATCATAATGTTGCACACCGGATTCGTGGTGGCCGCAGAGGTGCCGCAGCAGACTTTACCCACACTCGCGAAACCGTTTCGCGCGCCTGACTTCACGTTACAGGGGGAAGACGGCAAAACCTATCGCCTGTCGGACACGCGCGGCAAGGTGGTGGTCGTGAATTTCTGGGCCACGTGGTGCCCGCCGTGTCGTTATGAAATGCCGTCGCTCGAACGCGCCTGGTCTCTGCTCAAAGATAAAGATGTCGTGGTGCTGGCCATCAATGTCGGCGAAAACGCCGATGTGATTTTTGAATTCACCGGCCAGTACCCGATGAGCTTTCCGTTGCCGATGGACCTGGACGGCGCGGTGACCAAGCTTTATCCCATCACCGGATTGCCGACGACTTATGTGATCAACCCGGAAGGAATGGTCACGCACCGCGCGGTGGGCAGCCGCGAATGGGACGATCCGCAATTGATCAGAACTCTGTTGAAGCTGAGGAAGAAAAGGTAATTCCATTTCCAATTCAAAGCGAGACTAGGCGCCCTGCCGCAGACCGTGCTCTAGCACGGCAAGGCGGGGCAACGACGTATCGCTTTGAATTGGAAATGGAATAAGAACACGTTCACGTGTGAACCTACTGCTCCGGCTCCCCTCGCGCCACATACACTGCCGCGACCAGATCGCCGGTGACGTTCAGCGTGGTGCGGCACATGTCGAGAAAGCGATCCACGCCCAGAATCAACGCCATCCCTTCGACCGGGATGCCGAAAGTGACGAGAATCATCGCGATGACCGGCAGCGAACCGGCGGGCACTCCGGCGGTGCCGATGCCTGCCATCACGCAGATCAGCATGATCAGGAATTGCTGACCCAGGCCGAGCTCCACGCCGAACAACTGCGCTAAAAATAATACCGTGACGCCTTCGAACAACGCGGTGCCGTTCTGGTTCATGGCAGAACCGGC
>JANOOV010000452.1:0-9805 GCA_031421535.1 Gammaproteobacteria bacterium | reverse complement strand
CAAGTACCACGTTATTAATGGTTCTAAAGATGCGGGTAGCAAGGGCTCGAAGGTCCACGGCAGTAACGGTTCGAAAGATGCGGGCAGCAAGGGCTCGAAGGACCACGGCAGTAACGGTTCGAAGGATGCGGGCAGTAAGGGTTCAAAGGAGTACGGCAGTAAAGCTTCCCATGGTAGTAAGGGTTGACGGGTCATCATTGCGCGTAAGCACGGCGTAATTGTTTCGTTGACAAGTGGTCTGTAATCAAGCGTGAGGGTCGTTGGAGATTCTCCAGCGGTCCTCCCACTCAAGTCGATGTGGTTAGTGCAAGCCCTGAGCTAAATAATATATGCCTTCCGTCCTGCCCAAGCTTCGAGGCGATCTTGACCGCCGCCAGCAATCGATGGCGCAGGGAACCTCATTTGTCATCAAGGATCCGGTGAGCGGCGAGTTTTTCCGTTTGCAGGAAGCGGAGGGATTCATCGCCGCACAGCTCGACGGAGAAACCCCACTCAATGTGATTCAACGCCGGGCGGAGGAACAGTTTGGCGTCACGCTGCACGCGGATATGCTGGCGGGTTTCATCAAGAGTTTGGATCGCAATGGGCTGCTGGAAACCGAGCAAACGGCGGGTGCTCAACCACGCAAAAAGCAAGGCAGGCTGGTCGGAAATCTCCTCTATGCCCGGTTCAAGCTCTTCGATCCGGACCGTCTCCTTGATCGCCTGATTCACCGGGTGCGGTTCTGTTTCACTCCTTCCTTCGTGGTCTTATCGGCGGTTCTGATCCTGGCAGCGGTGGGAATTTGCGTGTTCCATTGGAGCGAAATCGTCCAAGACACGGCGCCGCTTATTCGCCTGTCGACACTGCCGCTGCTGATCGTCACCGTGTTTTTTACCATCGCCGCCCATGAGTTCGCGCATGCCCTGACGTGCAAGTATTTCGGTGGTCAAGTCCACGAGATGGGTTTTCTGCTGCTTTATTTTCAGCCCGCGTGTTATTGCAACGTGAGCGACGCGTGGCTGTTTCCGGAGAAGTCCAAGCGGTTGTGGGTCGGGTTTGCCGGTCCCTATTTCGAGCTATTCCTGTGGGCGCTGGCCACGCTGACCTGGCGCCTGACCGACACCGATATCTTGATAAATGACGCCGCGCTGGTGGTGATGGCGACCTCGGGTATCAAAACGCTTTTCAATTTCAATCCGCTGATCAAGCTCGACGGCTACTACCTGCTGAGCGACTACCTTGATGTTCCGAACCTGCGGAAGAAATCGTTTACTTACCTGGGTGATTTTTTGAAACGCTTCGGTGGACTGGCGAAGCGATTGCCCGAAGCATCGCAACGCGAGCGACGCATCTATCTCACCTACGGGTTGACCGCCTGGGTCTTCTCCGTTTCATTCCTCAGTTATCTCGGATTGATGTTTGGCGAGTATTTGATCGTAGAGCAGCAGCGGATGGCCTTTTTCCTGTTCACCGGTCTGATCAGCGTCGGTTTTCGCGACCGCTTCAGAAGTCTGTTTGGTCACGGTAAAAACACTGAATCTTCATCTTCCGTTCAGTCGTAGCTGCGGCGCGTGCTGCGGAAGTCGTCACGCGTCCTGAAGCTGAGCGCGGCGGCCGTCGTTCTGCTGCTGCTTCTCGCCGTTCCACTTGAGCTAAGGGTGTCGGGATCCATCCAGGTACTGCCGTACCACAACGCCGACGTGCGGGCGGAAATCGACGGGACGATTGAAGAGATTTACGTGGACGAAGGACAGCGCGTCAGCAAAGGCGATTTGATCGCGCGGCTTTCCGATCGAGAGTACCGCACAGACCTGGAGAAAACGGCAGCGGAAATCCAGCAAGTGCGGGCCAAGTTCGATCAGTTGGCCGCCGGTCCGATCCCGGAGGAAATCGACGTGGCCCGGAGTGCTGTCAGCACGGCGCAGGACCGGTTCATGTTCGCCCAAGCCAAGCAGTTCCGGATGAATCAGTTGTTTAAGCAACAACTGGTCTCGCAAAACGATTTCGACGCGATGCGCGAACTGGAGGTCACGGCACAGAACGAACTGGCCGAGGTCAATAGCAAGCTCCGGGTGTTGCTGAAGGGAAGTCGGCCGGAGGAGATCCAGGCCGTGCGGGCCGACCTGACCCGACTCGTCGCGCAGCAGCGCTATCTGGAAGGGCAGCTTGAACGCGTCGATGTGTTTAGCCCGGCGACCGGCGTCGTGACCACGCCGAGTCGGCAGTTGAGTGCAATGCTGCGCCAGACCGTCGCAAATGGTGGGCTCATTGCCAAGGTACATGAGCTCGACACCGTCGCGGTGGAGGCGGCCATTTCGGAAAAGGAAATCGCCGACGTGAGCATCGGCCAGACGGTCGGCATCAAGACCCGCGCGTACCCGGACCGGGTGTTTTACGGCAAGGTGAAAGCGATTGCGGTGACCACGCAGGGTTCGACCGCCGCGAGTTCCGATTCCTCGGGGACTGCGGCATCCACCAGCGCGTCGGCCGGTGTGGACAGGGCCGCGACGGCGATTCGGGTAACTACCGAGATCGATAACAGCGCCGGTCTGCTCAAGCCGGGCATGACCGGCATGGCCAAGATCGATTGCGGAGAGCAGCGAATTTTTGAGCTCGTGACGCGGCGCTTGTCACGCACGTTCCGGGTCGAATTTTGGTCCTGGTGGTAAACCTAGAAACGGCAGTTGACCGCTACAAGGCCCAAGCAAGTGCGTACCGGTATTGATATTTTTGGTTTCTACATGCTTCACCCAGGAGGTGAGGCCCGCTACGGCCTGTGCAGCACGCCCCGTTGTGCGCATGGCTTTGTTGCAACTCGTCCTACCTCGCGCAAAACCAGCGCGATAGGAATCATCGGAATAGCGCGCTATTCCTCGCTCGTTGCGCCGCGCCCTACACCCAACGTGTCGCACTGCACAGGCCGTTCAACTGCCGTTTCTAGGGTAAACAAAAAACAACACGCCGATCAAGGAGGCTAAACCATGTCCGCTATACCGAAAGCATTAAACATTGAACCCGAGTCCCTGCTTCCGACGCTGCAATTCCCTTCAGCCCTGGCGGTTGAACGGCGACCCGCCGCCGCCGCCGTTCCGGGCGATGCGGGTGAAATCCTGTACCTGACCGGATGGCCAAAACTAAAAGATTTTCTGCATTTCGTGCATGACAACGCCATCGAATCCCAGGATGAGGCGCGCCTTATTACGGAATGGCGGGCGGCGAAGGACCACCTCGGCATTCTCGAAAAAACCGAAGCCCGCTGTGCTGATCATCCGGTGATCTCGAAAATCGAGGTGGGCCCGAAATACGAGTCGCTGTTGATTGAGTTTCTCAAAGATCCCCTGGTGAAAAACGGTTTTAACACCGTGCCCACCGAGGTGGCGTTCGTCGCGTTGGACCAACTGGTGGTGTATCAAAAACACATTGATCTGGCGTTCGTCCGGCAATTGCAGGCGCAGCTTGGACCGACACCGAGCGACGAAGACATCTTTCGCACCTGCCTGCCCGGCAGCCAGCCGCGCGCCCCCGTAAAGTGGTCGCGTCTCGACGATGAAAGCTACGTCTTCGTGTCGCCCTCCAACGATTTGCGCTTCCTCGGGACGATGCGGCTCAAACCCGATCACATCAAGGACTACCCGCCGCCCGGCGCTCTGGTGGGTGTGATCGGTCTGGCGATTGGCTTCGGTTCCAACTTTCTGAATGCCGTCTATTGTGAAAACCGCCTCGTGCTCAACAACGGGAGTCACCGCGCTTATGCGCTGCGGGAGATGGGGGTCACCCACGTCCCCTGTGTTGTGCAGCATGTCGCGACGCGCGACGAACTGGAGGTGGTGGCGACATCGAAGCTGCGGCGCGATCCCGATCTCTACCTGAAACATTCGCGGCCGTCGATGCTCAAGGACTACTTCAATCCGAAGCTGCGGATCGTGATGCCGGTGCATCGGCAATTGCGCCAGCTCAAGGTGCGATTCTCGGTCAGCGAATACTTCGTCCCGGCATTGTAGGCGTGCCCATGACAATCAATGCAGCGGTGATGGCCGAGCCCGCAGTCATGGCGCCCGTGCCTGAGCCAGATCGTTGGGCGGCGTGGGATCGCTTTATCGAGACGACGCCCACCGGATTCATGCAGTCGTCGTGGTGGGCGGACTTTCGCGTCGGCGCCGGATACGACCACTTCGGTGCCATTCTCAAGTCCCGGAATACCATTGTCGGCGGGGCGGTGGTGATGAAGTTCCACTGGGACGACGCGCATTGTTTCTACTACATGCCCGACGGCCCGGTGCTCCCGCGCGATGCATCCGCCGCCGCCGAGGTGTTCGAGGCCATTCTCGACGTCATCGAAGACCACCGCCGCAGCGACCCGACTACCGTGAGCCATCTGCGCATCGAACCACGTTGGGAACACCTTCCGGAATTCGTGCGTGGATTCCGGCCGGTCCCCGTCCTGGGAGACGCATACATGGAGCCGCGAGACACCTTGTGCGTTGACCTTCTCCCGTCCGAGCAGGAGATCCTGGCGCAAATGAAACCGAAAGGCCGGTACAACATTCGCGTTGCGCAACGGCACGGCGTGTCGGTCGTCGCAGACAACTCCGATCAGGGTCTCGCGGACTTTATGAGCATCTACAGAGAAATGACGGCCCGGCAGGGCTTAAAAGCCAAGCCCGCCGATTACTTTCAGGAGCTGGTCTCGACACTTTCATCCCGTCAACAAGGCGGGGTGTACTTCGCCGAGTACCAAGGCCTGCGCATCGCCGCCGCCGTGGTGGTGATGTTTGGTCGGACGGCCACCTATTTCTTCGGTGGGTCACTGGGCCAACACCCGCACCTGATGGCGCCGTACCTGCTGCATTTCGAGATCATGCGCCACGCCAAGGCCATGGGCTGCACCTGCTACGACTTTTGGGGGATCGCGCCGCTCGGGACATCGAACCACCCCTGGCAGGACATCAGCGTCTTCAAACGTAAGTTCGGCGGACGCGAGGTGAGTTTTGTCCCAACGCTCGATCACGTGTACGACCCCGCCGCCTACGACGGCTACGGCACCGCCACCGGACTTAAGAAGAACGCGGTAGACAACACCTTGTGACTCACGCGAGCCGAAGGGCCGGTCGGTCCGGACAGTTTGTCCACAGTGCGGTCATTGCCGATTGATGACGCATCAAGTCAAGTTCGATGCGCGCTCACCCGCGTCGGCACAGCCGGGCCGTCACCCGCCCCTGATCCGGCAATCGCCGACTCGATTTGATCGAGGTCTTCCGGCGTGAACTCAAGGGTCGCCGCGCCGATCCATCCGTCAACCTGGGCGGGATTGCGCGCGCCGACAATGGCCCCGGTCACGCCAGGCCAGGTAAGCGTCCACGCGGCGGCGACCGCCGACACCGTGGCGCCGTGGCGTTGGGCAATGGGGCGGAGCGCGTCACGCAACGCCAGGTTCCGTTGCAGCTTCGGTGCGCGAAATTCTCGTGAGCCGCGACGCCAATCGTCCCGAGCAAGTGTCATGACCCGCTCCTCGGTGAAGCCATCCGTGAGCAGCCCGGACTGCATCGGGCTGTAGCAGATAACGCCGGTGCCATGTCTCATGCACCACGGAATCTCGTCCGCGCCCGCCTCGCGGCGGATTAACGAAAAGGGCGGCTGCAGCGAATCCACGTGGCGGATTTTTTCGCAGCGCCTGAGCCGCTCAACGCCGAAATTCGACATGCCCACCGCCCTTACTTTTCCTGTTTCGACCAGTCGCAGCATCTCGCCCCAGGAGTCCTCAAGGGGCGTGCCGGTCTTGTCGGAGCGGTGGAATTGGTAGAGATCAATCTGCTCAACGCCAAGACGGCGCAGCGAAGCCTCGCATTCGGCCCGGATCGACTCCGGCCGCAGTATGCGCTGGGGTGCGGCCATCCGGTCGTGCTCGTCCCAGACCATGCCGCACTTTGTGAAGACCAGCGGGCGATCCGCTCGGGGCAGGTCGCGCACGAGACGTCCGATCAGTTCTTCAGAATGGCCCAGGCCATACACGGCGGCAGTGTCAATCCAGTTAACGCCGAGGCCCAGCGCGCGTCGCAGAGCGGCCAGTGAAGCGCTATCGTCCTGCGGCCCCCAGCCGAAGGCCCAGCCGTCACCGCCAATGGCCCACGCACCGAATCCGACCGTGGTTATCCACAGATCGCTCGATCCCAGGCGTCGCTTGGGCAGACTCATGCTGTCGTCCTCTTTCTATTTGCAGTTTGCAGACCGCGATAGACGGCGCCATCGTAGTCGCGACAGTTCGGCGGCAGCGGACGCCGGTCCCAATAGTTGACCAACAACGTCAAACGCAACTCGGGAGACGGCTCTGTTTTCTCGGAATCGCCGGATGGTTTTTGCACTGCTGCGCGGGCCACCACGCCATGACGGAGATCGCCGCGAAAAACCGCATAGTGGTTCGGAACCGCGTCGAGCGTCCAGCCAAATTCAGGTTCGGGTGGCACCCATTTTCCGTCGGGGCTCAATACCTGGTCGTAAACTATCGTCGGGCTGGACGGAAATTGGTTCAGGTACAAGATGCTCGACCACAATGGATAGACAATCTGCCCCGTCAGTTTTCTCAGGCTCCGGTCGCGGTCGGTGTGAAACGGCAGCGATTCGCCATAGTTGAGACGTCCGAGCCACCACTCCATTCCGATACACCGGGGGCCCGGCCGAACCACAGCGCACAATTTGACGATGCATTCCTCAACCATATTTGTAGGCTTCAGGCCGCGCGCAAACCAGAACGTGGTGCGATAGCTTTCCATGCCATCCATCCGTTCCGCGCCGATGGCGCGCACCGCCTTTACCAGCCGACGAAATAGCGGCGTCGGCACGGTGTCTTCAAGCAGACGAACTTTACGCATACCTTACCTCACCTCCTCCCCGGCTTAGGGTGCGGGTCGGAGTTCTCGAATCCTGTAGTGAGTCGCAACCCGGGCAACGCCAGAAACAACGCGCCGGGCACGACGGAAATAGGGCGGTTGCATATGGGTGCCAGGGCGATCTGTGTATTCGAGTCGATGAGTGAAGTTTGGAGGCTACGGCAAGCGTCGCAAATCACGTGATCGGTGCTTCACCTATATTTACACCGAGTGAATACCTGAAAGTGCAGTGAACCAGTCGCCGTGCGTTTCTAGGTTTAACGTACGGCAGCGAACAGAGGGTGTTGGGCGAAAGGGTTACAAATGCACGCTCATGTGGACATTGTGGTTCTCAAGCTGGGGTGCTGCGCACATGGTTTTGATGTTTCAGCCGTGCTTGATTTGAAACAAGGTTTGGCACATTTCGAACGGACATCGAGGCACCAATAAGCCCATGGCTACAACAACAATGGAAGCCTGCCTCGCGGTGGCTACGGAAGCCTGCGTCGCGGTGGCTTCGGACACCGATATTGTTAATGCCCGTCGGCAAGGCCGGGCGCTTGCGGATCAGATGGGATTTTCGTCCAGCGAGGCGACGCTGGTCGCCGCCGCAATTTCAGAGTTGGCGCGCAACATTGTCTGCTATGCCCGGGATGGTGAAATCGTTGTCAACATGGTCAATGGAGATCGCCGAGCCGGTATCTCCATCACCGCGCGGGATCGTGGTCCCGGTATTCCGGAACTTAAACGCGTGATGCTGGTGGGTTTTTCCACCTCCGGCGGCATGGGTCTGGGGCTGCCCGGGGTGAGGCGCATTATGGATGAGTTCAACATCGAGTCCCAGGCAGGAAAGGGGACGACAATTACGGCGATTAAATGGAAACGGTAATTCGCGATAAGCCTAAATGTGGTGAATGAAATGGATTACAAACCACTTAACGAGAGTTACGCGGAAAACCTCACGGAGTACCTCAAACACGGTAACGAGACTGCGTTGGCACGTGGCTATGAGGCTGCGCGCCGCGCATTGCTAGACGGCTGCGGCGTGATCGAACTTGCGGTAATTCACCATGAAGCGTTACGGCGCTTGAGCGCAAAACAGCAGCTTTCGGTCGAGTTGCTGGCAAAGGCCGGTGACTTTTTTTCGGAATGTTTGTCGCCGTTTGAAATGAGTCATCGCGGTGCGCAGGAAGGCACGCGTGCTTTGCGCCACCTCAACGAGGTGCTGGAACGTGAGCTAAAGCGCATCGCGCATGCGCTGCATGACGAGGCCGGGCAGCTGCTGGCATCCGTGCATATCGCAATTGCGGATGTCGTAGGTAACCTGCCACTGCACGCGCGTAATCGATTCGACGGAATCGAACGCTTGCTCAGGCAAATCGAGTTCGAACTGCGCGGTTTGTCGCACGAGTTGCGCCCGACGGTTCTTGATAACCTCGGGCTCCTCCCGGCCCTGGAATTTCTCGCCGAGAAAGTAGCGAAACGCACCGGACTAATAGTGTCCGTGGAAGGCGAATCGCATAAACGCCTGCCGCCAAGCATTGAAACGGCGTTGTATAGAATCGTACAAGAAGCGTTGAATAATGTGGTTAAACACGCGTCCGCAACTTCAGTCAAGGTTCGTTTGGAATCCAGTTCAGATACCGTCACATGCAGTGTTCAGGATGACGGAGTAGGTTTTGTAGCGCGCGGTGAATCCGGTTCCGAAGGCTTGGGTTTATTGGGCATACGTGAGCGCTTGAGTGCGTTGCATGGCGCGTTGCGCGTCATTACGGAACCGGGATGCGGCACTCAGCTCGTGGCGGATATACCCTTAAAAGGAAATTGATATGAGTTACCGTATCCTGCTGGCAGATGATCATCAAATTATGCGCGAAGGGTTGCGCGGGTTGCTCGAAAAAAACGGTCAGAAAGTAGTCGGCGAGGCGGCCGACGGGCGCGAAGCGATTCGATTGGCGCGAAGCTTGACACCCGACATCGCAGTGTTGGATGTCTCCATGCCCTTGCTTAACGGACTGGATGCGGCGCATGAGATTCAACGTCTCGTGCCCACGACAAAAATTATCCTGCTCACCATGTACAGCGATAAAAGCTACGTCCTCAAAGCGTTGCACGGGGGAGTGAAAGGCTACGTGTTGAAAACCCAGGCGGCGGAGGATTTGATGCGCGCCGTGCGCGAAATTATGCGCGGCGAAGTCTACATCAGCCCGAGCGTGGCAGGGTTCGTGGTAGATGCCTACCTCGGTAAAACCGACGTGGACGCCGACCCGCTCACGCCGCGTGAGCGGCAGATCTTGCAACTGATTGCGGAAGGCAACACCACCAAGGAAATTGCTGCATTGCTGAGCATCAGTTTCAAGACGGCCGAATCCCACCGCAGCCATATCATGAAAAAACTCGATATCCACGAAGTGACCGGAATCGTGCGCTACGCCATTCGCCAAGGCATCGCGCAACTTTGATGGCTCTGGACTTGGCGAAGGTCAATTTACATGATCAACCTCCCAAAGGAAGTAGGTTTTTTACTGCACCTGTCCCTCTTCGCTGTCTTTATCGCCCTTGTTATCCACCCAACTGATTTTGATTTTGTCGCCTTTCTTGCCGCCTTTGAACTGGTAGGACAAGTACGGGTTTTTTGAAATCGCAACACCCCATTGCGCCGTGAAGTTTTGCTTGCCATTCAATTCACAGATGACTTCCTGAATAAAATGCGCGGGGATGATCTCGCCGGTTTTCGCGTCTTTGCGCAAACCGGTTTCCATCGTGTGGCTGATCAACGCCTTCACATCGGTGACGTCACCGCTGAGCTCGGCGCGAATTCGAATGCTTTTCTCTGCCATAGTTGTTTCCTCAATTCATCATTTTATGGGGCGGGTATTTACAACAACCTAACCACCACAACCGCCGATGGTGACTTTTACTTCTTTGTCCGCACTGTGCAATTTGCCGCCCGCTTTTAC
>JANOOV010000451.1:0-2053 GCA_031421535.1 Gammaproteobacteria bacterium | reverse complement strand
GCCGATGCCTGCCATCACGCAGATCAGCATGATCAGGAATTGCTGACCCAGGCCGAGCTCCACGCCGAACAACTGCGCTAAAAATAATACCGTGACGCCTTCGAACAACGCGGTGCCGTTCTGGTTCATGGCAGAACCGGCAGTGAGCACAAAGCGGCTGACGTGACGCGGCAACTTGAGATTTTCTTCGGCCACGGTGAGCGCCGTGGGCAAGGTCGCGCTCGACGACGCAGTGGCAAATGCGGTGATCATCGCAACCCGCACATTGCGAAAAAATTCCAGCGGCGCGCGCCCGCCCAGAAAGCGCACCGACAGCGGGTACACCACAAACATTTGCAGGCCCAGCCCCAGCAATACCACGCCGACATACGACAACAGATACGGCAACAGCTCGGTGCCCAAGCGCGCCGTCATGGTGAAAATCAGCGCGGCCACTCCGTAGGGGGCAAGTTTCAACACGCCGTGAATCAGCGTCATGCTCACGTCGTAAAGACCTTCAATCATTTCGCGCAGACGCAAGGCGCCGGGTGTTTGCGTGAACGACAAGCCCACGCCGAAAATCAGCGAGAACAGAATGACGCCGATCATCTCGCCATTCGCGGCGGCCTTGATCGGGTTATCGGGGAACATCGTCACCAGCAACGCAACGCCGGTGGTGTCCGGCAGCTTGGGAATCGTCATGGCCGCGCTGTTTGCCATGGCAAGGCTGCGCGCTTCGGGTGGCAACCCGGCGCCGGGTTGGATCAGGGTGGTCACCGACATGCCGATCAACACGGCAATCAACGATGCCACCACCGTATAACCCAGCGTGCGCGCGCCCATGCGTCCGAGGTGCCGCACGTCCAGCCCGCAGATGCCGATCACCAGCGCCGAGAACAGCATCGGGATCACCAGCATGAACAGCAGGCGCAAAAAAATCTGCCCGGCAGGTGAAGTGATATTTGTCACGACCCAAGGCAACCATGCCGAGTCATAGGCCAGCGCTTTGGCCGCAATACCCAGGATACCGCCCATCAGCAGGCCGATGAGAATTTTCACGCTCAAATTAATTTTGGTCATTTGGAGCCTCTGTTTTTTAACTGGCGGATTTAACCCACCCGTTAATGTGTGGCATCAGCATAATCGAAGCGCGCTCTTCTTCCGCCCTATTGCGTTACTGCTCCTCGGTCTTTTCCAAAACAACAGCACTGCGCTCCCGCGCGCTTTGCGCTAGAATTCACAGCTCATTCCGCAAAGTGTTTTCCTCTCGCCATGACGCAACAACGCAAAGCGGTCGCTCTGATTTCCGGCGGGCTGGATTCGATGCTCGCCGCCAAGGTGATGCTTGAACAGGGCATTCACGTGGAAGGCATCAACTTCTACACCGGGTTTTGCGTCGAGGGCCACACGCACGCAATTCGCAAACAGGATTCCGCGCGCCCCAAACGCAACAACGCGTTGTGGACGGCCGAACAGCTCGGCATCAAGTTGCACATCATCGAGGTGATCGAGGAATACAAAGACGTGGTGCTGAACCCTAAACACGGTTACGGCGCGCATTTGAATCCATGTCTTGACTGCAAAGGCTTCATGGTGCGCAAGGCCCATGAATGGATGCAGGCGCACGGTTTTGACTTCATCATTACCGGCGAGGTGATCGGCCAGCGGCCGATGTCGCAGCGCCGCGACACCATGCCGGTGGTGGCGCGCGAGTCGGGCGCGAACGATTTACTGTTGCGCCCGCTGTGCGCGAAATTACTGCCGGAAACCCTGCCGGAACGCGAAGGCTGGGTGCAGCGCGACCAACTGCTTGACTTCAATGGGCGTGGCCGCAAGCCGCAAATGGCGCTCGCCGCGCGTTATGGTTTTGTGGATTATGCGCAACCGGCAGGCGGCTGCTGCTTTCTGACCAATGAACAATATGCGCATAAATTGACTGATTTATGGCAGTCGCGCGGCGAGCGCACCTATGAGCTGGATGACATCATGCTGCTCAAGGTCGGGCGCCATTTGCGGCCACGTCCGAATTTCAAACTCATCGTCGGCCGTGAGGAAGGCGAGAATAATTTTCTGG
>JANOOV010000450.1:0-3323 GCA_031421535.1 Gammaproteobacteria bacterium | reverse complement strand
GTTGTCGCCCATGACATGCACAAGGTCTGTTTTTCCATCACCGTTCAGGTCACCGGACTGCCAAGTTCCCAGCCCGGTGTTGTACGCCACCCCTGAACCAGCCGGGTAGTACGTTCCCGAAGTAAAGCTGCCATTGCCGTTCGATATAAACGTGACCAGGTAGTTGTCGCCCATGACATGCACAAGGTCTGTTTTTCCATCACCGTTCAGGTCACCGGACTGCCAAGTTCCCAGCCCGGTGTTGTACGCCACCCCTGAACCGGCCGGGTAGTACGTTCCCGAAGTAAAGCTGCCGTTAATCGAGTCCTGCCACCCGAGTGTCATCGCTGCCTGGAAACACACGCCATCACTTCCACACTCCTGCACACTCGCTAAACGCGAACGCCCCGTCGCAGCGCTGTTGTCGTAACCGAGGTTGTAGCTGCGCATCGAGGCTGTACCCACCGACGTTTGCACGCTGGCCAAGCGCTGACTGGTCTTGACCGCGCCGCCGCCGACGTAGCTGGTCTCAACATCAGTACGCGCGCCATAGTTAAACTTCACACTGCGCGCGACGCCGCCGACAAAGGCCGTACCGTTGTAGGTGTAGTCGATGTGGTCGATGCGGTGTTCGCCGCTGGTGGCGCTGTCGGTGGTGTAGACGAACTGCACGGAGTTGCCCACCGCGTCTTTGATCTTGCTGACGTGCCAGTTCAATACCGTCGTGGAGTTGCCTTGCACAAATTGCTTCGAGTCATTGCTGTAGCCGTATTCGGTAGTCACGCCATTCTTGGAGGTCACAGTGAAGTACATCGGGCCGTTGCCTTGCGTGCCGGTGGCAACCACTTTGCTGAAGCTTTCGATTTCGGTGCGGTACTCGGTGGCGCTGATCGCGACGAGACGTTGCCCGTCGAGACAATATCTGTCGTTCCAGTCGAGATTCACGCCGCCCTTGAAACCATCCCGATCAATGGTCGCGCCGCAGCGCGTGATCGCCGACAACCCGCCGATGTTCCAACCCACGCCCGCGATGCCGTTGCCGCCCTGGCTGTTGTAGCTCAGCGACAGACTCGGCTGCATGCCGCCCACACCGGGCGGCACTTGAATGGGGATGCTATAGGTCGCCGCGCCGCTTCCGCTCACCGCGAAGCTGCCGGGCGTGGCGCCGACTGGGCTGGTGGCGGCGAGGGTTGGGGTTACGAAGGCGAGGGCCAGCAGGGTGATGAGGAATTGGGTTAATGTTTTCATAGGGCCCCTTGGTGAAAGTTTGGTGAAATCGTTTGGCGTTGTGTGCGACATATGTAGTTCCCCCCGGTGTGGTGTTTTAAACAAGGCTGTTGAATAAAAGTCGGAATGGTCGACCCCCATCCTCGGCAACTGCTTCCTGCGTTGCTCTACCTCCTGCATCCATGCAGTCGTCGCCTCCCCCCTTGCAGGGGGAAGGGATAAAAAAGCGATAAATGTAGGGCGGGTTAGCCATAGGCGTAACCCGCCGGGCGTGCCGACAGGCACCCTTCAAAAAAATCAGTGGTGTGCTGCGCACGGTTGGCGGGTTACGCCTGGGGCTAACCCGCCCTACATCGATGGTGTTGATGGAGGGGTTGGAACAGAAAACGGAACATGCCGCGCGATGGGCGGCTACTTGAAAAACCACGAACGGAAACTTTCCCCGACTTCACAACCCTACCCCCGACGGCTACCACTCCCATGTCCCTGCGCTCGCCATCATTATTCTGCCGATGGATTTCGAGCGGACGGGCTAAGCTAATTTAACGTGCCGATTATTGTCAAGCAGGTGTTGTTTGCAGTGCAATGCACTGGTGTCGTTATCCGGCCAATTTGCGAATACCATCCACCATGCACTTCTTGTGTTCGATGTGGTATTCAAACTCCGCGCGGAAATGTTTCACGAAGCTCGTCACCGGCATCGCAGCGGCGTCGCCCAAACCGCAAATGGTGCGGCCTTCGATTTTCTTGGCCACGTCTTCCAGCAGCTTGATGTCTTCCGCACGTCCCTGGCCGTGTTCGATGCGGTGCATCATGCGCGCGAGCCAGCCGGTGCCTTCACGGCACGGGGTGCACTGACCGCAGGATTCTTCGTAATAAAAATGCGACAGCCGCGCCAGCGCGCGCACCATGCAGGTGGTTTCGTCCATCACGATCACCGAGCCCGCGCCCAGCATGGAGCCCGCTTTTGACAAGGCGTCGTAGTCCATCGTGCATTTCATGATCACGTCAGCGGGCATTACCGGCGTGGACGATCCACCGGGAATCACCGCCTTGAGCTGGTGCCCGTGACGCACGCCACCGGCCATATGCAGCAATTCAGAAAACGGCATGCCCAAGGACACTTCATAGTTGCCGGGTTTGTTCACATGTCCGGTGACCGAGAACAATTTGGTACCACCGTTGTTCGGCTTTCCCAGCTCCAGAAACCACTTGCCGCCCTTCTTTAAGATCATCGGGATGGAGGCGAAAGTTTCGGTGTTGTTGATGGTCGTCGGACGCCCGAACAAACCATAGCTGGCCGGAAACGGCGGCTTGAAACGCGGCTGGCCTTTTTTTCCTTCCAGCGATTCCAGCAACGCGGTTTCTTCGCCGCAAATGTAAGCACCTGCGCCCTGATGATTGTGCAGCTCGAAGTCAACACCGGAGCCCAGGATGTTTTTGCCCAGCAAACCCGCTGCGCGTGCATCGGCGATGGCGGCTTCCATGCGCTCGAACGGTTCCCAGAATTCGCCGCGAATATAGTTGTAGCCGACGGTCGCACCCAAGGTGTAACCGGCGATGGCCATGCCTTCGACCAGCTCATGCGGATTGAAACGCATGATGTCGCGGTCTTTGCAGGTGCCGGGTTCGCCTTCGTCGGAATTGCACACGACGTATTTCTGCCCCGACGCGCTGCGCGGCATGAAACTCCACTTCAAGCCGGTGGGAAATCCGGCGCCGCCCCGCCCGCGCAATGCCGACGCTTTCAACTGATTGATGATTTCATCCGCCGGAGTTTTTTCGCGCAGGATTTTTTTCCACATCTCGTAGCCGCCGTTGCTCTGGTAGCTGGCGAGCGTCCACGGCCGGTCGAGATGGTTATTGCGGAAACAGACTTCGTTGCTCATAACTTAATCCAGCTTCGACAAAATCTCATCCACCGTGGCAGGCGTGAGATGTTCATAATAAGTACGGCCGATCTGCAACATCGGCGCGCCCACGCACGCGCCGAGGCATTCCACTTCTTTCAGCGTGTAGCGTTTGTCCGGCGTGGTTTCGCCCAGCTTGATGCCGAGCTTCTTTTGCAGATGCGCGACGATGCCATCGGAGCCGCACAACATGCACGAGATGTTGGT
>JANOOV010000449.1:0-2601 GCA_031421535.1 Gammaproteobacteria bacterium | reverse complement strand
AAGTTCTGGGTGAAAAACATCGACACGTTGCTGCCCTTGCTATCGAACTCGCCTTTTTCGGTGAAATTTTCCGTCTCGTCGATTTCGAAAACGCCGTTGTTGTCGACATCGTCCTGGAAACGTCGACTGCCTTCGATCGTGCTCTTGTAGCTGTTGTTCAAGCGTTGGAATTGCAGCGCAATAATGGTATCCGGAATGATGTTGTGCAACCGCCCGGCCAAACCGATATTGCGTGCACCGTCACTCGATATGCTTTGCTTGCCGGTGAACGAATCGGTCGTCGGAAGTCCGGCGACTGGAGCACCTGCGGTATAGGCCTGAGCCACCTCTTTATCTGCGTATGTTACCTTGCTGTCGCCTGAGGGTTTACCCAGCAGTAACGCCGCATCCCATAGTCCGGCACTATCCGCGATACCAAACGCAAGATTCAGTTCGCGCGCCGTGGTTTCGGAGCTGTTCTTTGTAACAGTGCTGGTGAAGCGGGTACCGGTAAACGCGGGGACGACTGCATTTGGCGACACCACCGTATATTCCGGGAAGTCATTTTCATTGGTGATCGCCTGGAAATTAAAGCGCACACCCATTCTGACAGCCGGTATCGCGCTCGTGCCCCAGAATAAATCAAACTGGTTAGACGGATTATTCACATCTTCCGTGAAAGGCACAAAATCGACCACGGGCGATGCAAAATCTTCAAGCCTATGGATATTACTAGCGCCACCACCGATAGGAACCTGTGACAGCAGCGAATTCGACGGCCGACCGATAAACGCGCCGAAGGTATTGGCGCCGAAGGTTTTGTAAGCGCCCGCACCGGTTTCACCCCTATCTCTGAAATCTTCTTGATCGCCATCTTCGACGGCGTTCACATCGATGCGGTTGCTGTACTTCGTGACCAGCGCCGGGTTGACCCAGATGTTGTAACTGTCATTCAAGTTGCTGTAATCGGACTGCAGCGCTTGCGCGCGCGCGTCCTGGCCGGAAAAACTCCATGCGTCCACGTTCACGTCCACGTCTGAGTGCCCGGTGAAAGCCTGTGCCGTTCCCCCAATCGCCATAAGCACCGCGATCGCCAACGTATTTTTCGTATACTGCTTTTGGATGCGTTTCATTGCCGACATACTCCTGTAAGTTATTCTCGATGTGCCCCACCCACCCCACGATTGAGGTGTGGTTGCGCGCCGATGTCACAGACACATTACGACGCGCGACGGATGAGAACTCTCGAAGCTTAAACTACGCTTAATCGATGATCACTAATATCCTAGAACGGAAGTTGAGCGTCGGGAGAAATTTGCAGCATCCAATAGCGAAACTCGCCTTGAATGCGCCGCAACGCGTCGATGTTGTCGGCTTCGAAGCGGATCACCAGCGACGGTGTGGTGTTGGACGCCCGCACTAAACCGAAGCCGTCTTCAAAGTCGGCGCGCAGTCCGTCAATGGTGGTGAGGGTCGCGTGCGGGAATTTCGCGAGCTGCACCAAGCGTTCGACGAACGCGTGATTCTCACCTTCCTGCATGTGCACATTCAGCTCGGGGGTGTTCACCGAATCCGGCAGGCTGTTGAAAATTGCGTCCACGTCGCGCTTATCTTTGGAGAGAATTTCCAGCAGGCGCGCGGCGGTATACATGCCGTCGTCGAAGCCGTACCAGCGGTCTTTGAAAAAAATGTGCCCGCTCATTTCACCGGCTAGTGGTGCGCCGGTCTCGCGCAACTTCGCCTTGATCAGCGAATGCCCGGTGCGCCACATCAATGGTTCGCCGCCGTATTTTTTGATCCAACGCGCCAGATGCGTGGTGCATTTTATGTCGTAAATAATCATCGCGCCGGGATTACGCGACAATACGTCTTGCGCGTACAGCATCATCTGCCGGTCGGGCCAGACCACTTTACCGGTCGGCATGACCACGCCGAGGCGGTCGCCATCGCCGTCGAAGGCAAGCCCGATATCGGCTTGGGTGTCTTTGACCGCCTGAATCAGATCGACCAGATTCTCCGGCTTGGACGGGTCGGGATGATGATTGGGAAAGTTGCCGTCCACCTCACAAAACAGCGGGTGCACTTCGCAGCCCAGTTGTTTGAGCAACTCCGGCGCGAGGTGGCCTGCCGCACCGTTGCCGCAGTCCACCACCACGCGCATTTTACGCGCAAGCTTCACGTCGCCGACGATGCGGCTCAGGTAGTCTAGCGTGACATTTTGACTGCGCAGGCTGCCGCTGCCGGAAACAAAATCGTTGCGCTCGATACGGCGGCGCAAATTCTGGATCATGTCGCCCGCCAGCGTCTCGCCCGCCAGCACCATTTTCAGGCCGTTGTATTTGGGTGGGTTGTGGCTGCCGGTTACCGCCATGCCCGAGCCGGTGCCGATATGCTGCGCGGCAAAGTACACCACCGGGGTGGGCACCATGCCGACGTCGATCACATCGCGGCCGCTTTCGCGCAACCCTTTAATTAAAGCTCCGGCGATTTCCGGCCCGGACAGGCGCCCGTCACGTCCGACCACGATGGTTTGTTGTCCGCGCGTTTCCGCCTCGCTGCCTAATGCGCGGCCAATAAGCTCGACCAAGTCGGGCGTGAGGGTTTCATCGACGATGCCGCGAA
>JANOOV010000448.1:0-17822 GCA_031421535.1 Gammaproteobacteria bacterium | reverse complement strand
TTTGTTGGTCGGTCTGTAAATCATTGGCAAAAACGGACGAGGAACATTATGGCTAATCACTATCGCGGCAGCTGTCATTGCGGGGCGGTGCGTTTTGCCTATGAAGGTGAGGCGATTACCCGGGGTATTCGTTGCAACTGTTCCATCTGCATCCGCAAGGGGGCGATGATGACGCAGGAACTCATCCCGCTGGAGAGATTTACGATTGAAGCACAAGACGGCGTGTTGGGGCTGTATCAATTTGGCCTGAAAACGGCCAAGCACTACTTTTGCAAGCAGTGTGGAATTTATCCATTTCACGAATCATCCAGAAAACCAGGATATTACCGGGTCAATCTTGGCTGTATTGACGGGGTTGATCCGTTTTCGCTGGATGCCGATGTATTTGACGGGAAAAATTTACTGTAAATCCTGGCAGCGTCGTCAACCTCTGCCTACTGCGGTTTTTTGCCAGACTCAGCCCGTCGCCGAGATCTCGGTTTGCTCAAGTTCAAGCTCCAGTTCGTGCAACTCACACACCCGTTGAATTAACCCGCTGTCACCCTGCAGGGCTTCGAGGTGACTGTGGGCGTCATCGCTGCTGCCCGTGTCGATGCCGAAAATTGAAGTTAACAACCGTGTCACTGTATTCATTGTCCATCTCCATCGCTGCTGAGCATTTTGCGACAGACGTTGCTACGCGTCGCGTGCATATTACACCGCAGGCGTGTGGCAAATGAGTGATGGAAAGATGACTGTGTTGTGACAAAAAACGTGCTAGGCCTTGCTACTCGTTGCGCAGAGTCTCCTGCTCGATCTGCTCCAGGCTGATATGGCGCACGTCTTTACCTTTTACCAGATAGATGACGTATTCGCAGATATTGCGCGCGCGGTCGCCGATGCGTTCGAGTGCGCGCGCCGACCAGATGACGTCGAGCGCGCGAGGAATCGAGCGCGGGTCTTCCATCATGAAAGTGATGAGCTGGCGCATGATGCTTTCGTATTGGCGGTCGATTTGCAGATCGCTGCGTGCGACTTGCAGCGCCGCTTGGGGATCGTTGCGGGCAAACGCGTCGAGCGAGTCGTGCAGGATTTTTTTCACCTGCGCTCCCATGTTTTCCAGCTCCATGCATTGCTTCTTCAACGTGCCAACTTTTGACAATTGCAGCGCCATGCGGCCGATACGTTCGGCTTCGTCGCCGATACGCTCGAGGTCGGTGATGGTTTTGATCACCGCCATGATCAGGCGCAGGTCGCTCGCGGTGGGTTGACGACGCGCAATGATATGCGTGCATTCCTCGTCGATGGCGACTTCCATCGCGTTGACTTTGTAATCGCTGGCCAACACCAGTTCGGCCATCGCGATGTCGCTTTCTACCAGCGCTGTGAGGGCGTTGGCGAGCTGCTGTTCGACCAGACCGCCCATCGCCAACACGCGGCTGCGGATGTCTTCCAGCTCCGCATTGTACTGGTGGGAGATATGCGCGCTGATGCTGGGTTTTTCCATTAACTCGTTCCTCGTATTGAGAGTGGTGCGCACCACGCACCTTCGAATAACTATACTATCGGCTAACCATAACGTCCGGTAATGTAATCTTCGGTCTGTTTCTTCTTGGGATTAGTAAACAGCGTCGCAGTCGCGTCAAATTCGATCAATTCGCCCAGATACATGAACGCGGTGAAATCCGACACCCGCGCCGCTTGCTGCATGTTGTGGGTGACGATCACGATGGTGTATTTGGATTTCAGTTCGTAAATCAACTCTTCAATTTTAAGTGTCGAGATCGGGTCGAGCGCGGAAGCCGGTTCGTCGAGCAACAGCACTTCCGGTTCGATGGCGATGGCGCGTGCGATCACTAAACGTTGCTGCTGGCCGCCCGACAAGCTCAAGGCATTGTCGTGCAAACGCTCCTTTACTTCGTCCCATAATGCCGAGCTGCGTAACGCGTGCTCCACCGCTTCGTCCAATACGCGGCGCTTGGTTACACCCTGAATGCGCAGGCCATAGGCGGCGTTTTCATAGATGGATTTGGGAAACGGGTTAGGTTTCTGGAACACCATGCCGACGCGCTGACGCAAGTCGGCGACGTTGACCGAACGGTCATGGATGTCCTGGCCTTCGAGCATGATTTTACCTTCGATGCGTACGCCATCGACCAGATCGTTCATGCGATTGAAGCAGCGCAGCAAGGTCGATTTGCCGCAGCCACTCGGGCCGATGAATGCCGACACGCGGTGCCGGGGCAGCACCATGTTGACATTTTTCAGCGCCTGCTTACTGCCGTAATACAGGTTGAGGTCGCTCACCTCGATGCTCTTGTGCAGATCCGCCAGTTTGGTCGGCTGCAAGGAACGATCAAGAATGGACGCGTCCAGGCCGTGTGTGAGTGTTGCCATGTCTTTTATCCGTCGAGTGCGCGATATTTTTCGCGCAGATGATTGCGAATTTTGATCGCCGTCAGATTGAGCAGCACGATCACCAGCACTAACAGCAAGGCCGTTGCGAACACCAACGGGCGGGCGGCTTCGACGTTGGGGCTCTGAAAGCCGACGTCATAAATGTGAAACCCCAGGTGCATGAATTTGCGATCCAGATGCACGAACGGCGCATTGAAATCGACCGGCATCGAGGGCGCCAGCTTTACCACGCCCACCAGCATCAGCGGCGCCACTTCGCCCGCCGCGCGCGCCACCGCCAGAATCACCCCGGTCATGATCGCCGGGCTTGCCATCGGCAACACCGTGCGCCACAGGGTTTCGAGCTTGGTTGCACCCAAGGCCAGGCTGCCTTCGCGAATGGCTCGCGGGATACGCGCCAGCCCCTCTTCGGTGGCGACGATCACCACCGGCAGGGTGAGTATGGCCAGCGTCAACGACGACCACAACACGCCGCCGGTGCCGAAGGTGGGCTGCGGCAGCGCTTCGGGGAAAAACAGTTGGTCGATGCCGCCGCCCATGAAATACACAAAAAAGCCCAGTCCGAACACGCCGTAAACGATGGCCGGTACACCGGCAAGATTATTCACCGCAATGCGGATGGTGCGGGTCAACACGCCCTGCTTGGCATACTCGCGCAAATATACCGCCGCGATGACACCGAAGGGCGTCACCAGTACCGTCATGCTCAAAACCAGCATAACGGTGCCAAAGATGGCCGGAAACACGCCGCCTTCGGTATTCGCTTCGCGCGGATCGTCGGACACGAACTCCCAGATTTTGTGCAGGTAGTGACCGGTTTTGCCGAAGATCGACAGGGTGTTGGGTTGATAGACGCGCACCACCTTGGCGAGTTGCACCTCGACAATGCGACCGTCTGCAACCTCGGCGCTTAAGCTGTCACGACCCAGCTCTTGATACAATTCCGCCAACTGTTTTTGGAGCAGTTCGTAGTGTGTCTGTTGTTCGTTGCGTTGTTCTGCAATACGTCCGCGTTTGGCGGCGTCGGTGTCGCCCTTCAATTCGAGGCGGCGCTCGGCCAGACGCAGTTTTTCCAACGCATAGTTGACGGCGCCGATGTCGGATTTTTCGATGGCGTTGATGCGCGCGTATAACTCCAGTGCGCGCTGCAAGCGCTCGCGCAGCGCGGGCCACGCCGCCTCCCCCTGCGCAATCACGGTGTCGCCTTCTTTTACCGCGCGTAAATAACCGTAGAAATTACCCCACTCGCGGCGTTCCAGCACCATCACGTCGTTGGGAACCGTTTGACCGCGCATGCCCAGATCGACGATCCAGCGAAAATCAGCACCCGACAGCTCGCGGTTGCCGGTTTTGACGAGATAACGATCCACCCGCTGGACCGCAACCGGAACGTCGAGGCCGGATTCGCGCAAGCGGGTGGCCGAAACCTGCTCATGCTCGCTGAACTCGCCGATCAGACGTGCCGGTTCACCGCCGGGTTCCTGATATTGCAGTTCCACAACTTCGTGCGGCCAGAAATAGCCCATGCCCTGGTAGGTGATCATGCCCAACAAACCCAGCACCATGATCAGGCTGACGCTGACCGCCGAGGCGGTGAGCCAGATCCAGGGTGAGCCACTGCGAAACCACGCACGCATAGCGAACCTTATAACGAGCTGTATTTGCGGCGCAGCCGCTGCCGCACGGTTTCGGCAGCGGTGTTAACCACGAAAGTGAACATGAACAGCACCAGTGCGGCGAGGAACAGCAAGCGGTAATGCGTGCTGCCCAGTTCCGACTCGGGCATTTCCACGGCGATATTCGCCGACAACGTGCGCATGCCCGAGAACACGGAAAAATCCATCACCGGTGTATTGCCGGTGGCCATCAGCACGATCATGGTTTCGCCGACCGCGCGGCCCAGACCAATCATCACGGCGGAAAAAATTCCCGGGCTGGCCGTGAGCAACACCACGCGCCACAGGGTTTGCCAGGCTGTGGCGCCGAGCGCCAGCGAGCCATTCACGAGTTGGCGCGGCACGCTGAAAATCGCATCTTCGGCGATGGTAAAAATCGTCGGCGTCACGGCGAAGCCCATCGCGATGCCGATGATGAGCGAGTTGCGTTGATCGAAGGCGATGCCCAACTCATCGGACAACCACAGACGCATGTCGCCGCCGAACCACCATATTTCCATGGTGGGGCTGAAAGCCAGCGCGGCCCAGGCCAGCGCAACAATCAGTGGGATCAGCACGGCCGCGTACCAGCCTTCGGGTACCCGCGTGCGTACCCCGAGGGGCAATGCCCGCCACGCGTAGGCGAACAGCAATACGCCCAGCGGCACCATCAACAGCGTGATGAATACGCCGGGCAGGTATTTTTCCACAAACGGTGCGAGCCATAACCCGGCCAGAAAGCCGAGCACCACCGTCGGTACCGCGCCCATGATTTCCACCGTGGGTTTGACGACTTCACGCATGCGCGGTGACATGAAATGCGCGGTATAAATAGCGCCGAGTAACGACAACGGCACCGCGACCAGAATGGCGTAAAACGCCGCCTTGAGCGTGCCGAAAGCCAGCGGCGTGAAACTGAACTTGGGTTCAAACGTGTTGGTCGAGGCGGACGACTGCCACAGCCATTGGGGTGCGTCGTAGCTTTCGTACCAGACCTTGCCCCAGAGCGACGACCAGGAAACTTCCGGATACTCGTTGTCGATTTTCCAGAACGCGATGTGCCGGTTGGAATCTTCGGCAAGCAACGCATTCGCGCGCGGTGCAATCGCAATATGTTGTAGCGGCGTGGTGGCGGCGGGCTCCACCAGCAAGGTGCGCTGCGCGGTCGTGTGGTACAGCCCAAGATAGCCGGTGGCGTCGGTCGCGATAAATCCTTTGCGCGAATATTCCGGAGCAATGGTGTTAATCGCCGCGTTACGCTCCTTGAAGGTGCGAATACTGGTGAGCAATTCATTGCCATGCGCATCACGCACCGGAAACCACTGTGCAATCGTGCCGTCCGACAACCCCACCAGCAATGAAATGCCGCCGCTCAAGAATTCCAGCGCTGTGATCTGCACGCCGCTTTCCACCACACGCAGGCTGTGAACCACACGCGGCTTGCTCTGGTCGCGCAGATCGACATAGGTGATTTGCCCGCTCTGGTCAGCGATGTACAGGCGGCGTTGTTCCGGACTGAGCAGTACGCGGGTCACCGGCTCGGCGGAGCGCTGCACTTCACGCGTCGTCGCAGTGAGTTCGCCGTCTTCGCCGAGCATGGCCTGCGCGCGTTCGAAGCTGGTCAACAGCACGCGATTGTCCTGGGTCGCGGCAACCAGGGTCGTGTGTTCGCCTTCCTGCTGCGCGGCCAGTTGCACCAGGGCTTGACCACTCAAGTCCACCACGATGGGCACCGTACCCAAAGGAAATTCCAGTCGCGGCGTGATCGTGCGTTTGCCGTCAACAAAGTTTGTGACATAGCTGGACTTGACCGCGATGGCCCAGCCGTTGGACAAACCGAATGCCGCGAACTCGCTCCCCGGCGCACCCGCCGCAAAACTGGTGACGCTGGTCCGGGCCGGGAGTTTGAGTGCCTGATCCGCGATCACCGCGCCATCCAGAGTGCGGAAGAACAGCACGTGGCCGTCGCGGGTATAGCGCAACCCGATTTCGGTTTGCTCATCCATGGACAGATGCAAGGTCTCGCCGCCGCCCGGCACCGCGAAGCGGCGCGCGACCTCCATACTTGCACCGCCGAACAACGGGATCACCACATACACCAGATAAAAGAAAATCAGCACAATGGCGACGATGGCGCCCACGCCGCCAATACCGACGAAGTAACGCGCGAAGTTATCTTTAAACATGCGCCAGGCACGCCGACGGTGACGCACGCGGTCGGTGACGGGAGGGATAATGGAGGTACGGGATTCTGGCGCGGAACTCATCGCCGGAATGCTAGCGAGCGAACATGACACTATTATTACAGAAGCACATGAAAAACCCCGCGAGAACGCGGGGCAGGATCGAAGGCTCCACCTTACTTGAGTTTCTCCAGCTCCTTGTCGACAATTTTCTTCGGCATCGGTACGTAGCCATCCTTGACCACAACTTCCTGGCCGGTTTTCGATAACACCATTTTGAGGAATTCCATTTCGAGTGGCGGTAGCGCCTTGTTTGGTGCTTTATTCACGTAGATAAACAGGAAGCGGGCCAGCGGGTAGCTGCCTTTGATGGCGTTTTCCTCAGTGGCTTCTATGAAGTCGCTGCCGCCAGCCTTGGCCAGCGGCACTGCCCGTACACCCGCAGTTTTGTAACCAATGCCGGAGTAGCCGACACCGTTGAGCGAGGCCGACACCGATTGCACCACCGATGCGGAGCCGGGCTGCTCGTTCACGTTGTTTTTAAAATCGCCTTTGCACAGTCCGTGATCCTTGAAATAGCCGTAGGTGCCCGACACCGAATTGCGCCCGAACAACTGCATGTCACGGGTTGCCCAGCCGCCGCTCAAGCCAAGCTGGCCCCAGCGCGTCAGATCGTCCTTGCCGCCGCATTTGCGGGTTGCGGAAAAAATCCCGTCCACCTGTTCTACGGTCATGCCTTTAATGGGGTTGTCCTTGTGTACGAACACTGCGAGGGCATCGATGGCGACGCGGATCGCGGTGGGTTTGTAGCCGAATTTTTTCTCGAAGGCTTCGATTTCCTTGTCTTTCATTTCCCGGCTCATCGGGCCGATGTTGGCGCTGCTTTCGGTCAGCGCGGGCGGCGCGGTGGACGAGCCGGCCGCCTGGATCTGGATGTTGACATTGGGGTAGAAGCGTTTGTATTCCTCGGCCCACAAGGTCATCAGATTGGCGAGCGTGTCGGAGCCGACGCTCGACAGGTTGCCGGAGACGCCACTGGCTTTGCTGTAATTCGGAAGTGTCGGATCGACTACGGCGTAGACCAATGAGCTGGAAGCACACAAAGTCGCAATGCTTGCAGCGGTGAGGATTTTTTTCAAATTCATAGGCTGTGCTCCTGAATGTAATCGAAATGTATTACGTTAAATTTTCGGGAAAATGGTTGAATGTCAGTCGAGGCGCTACTGTGGCAAAACGTTGTTACAGTGGTGTGATAAAAATGTTGCATATTTATTACAGCGTCAACAGCTCGAATAGCGATGATAGAGCCACCAGTGGCCCTCGTGAGCGAGTAGCTCAATACCGCAGGTGGCTTCCCGAAACAGGTACACGCCGTGGTCAACCGGAGCGCGCGCGACAAAGTAGTCGTACTGCCGACCGGCATGGTATTGCCAGTCAAACTTTTGCGGGAACCATTCAAAGCCCTGAATTCCAACAGTGGGTCGCTGGCCCGATTGATAGGTAATTGGTTGGACTTGAGTCACCGCAAAGCTGGGATCGGTGACGCCGCTTTTGAGTGCGGAATACCATGCAGCAAAGTGCACGAAGGTGGGTGCGATCGAGTGACTGTCATCGCGTTCAAATATCATTGAAAGCGCGCGTTTGCCCGGTGCCATTTTCGCAAGAATGGCCTCGAACCCTTCGGCATCCTTGTTAAATTGCAGCGCGTTGCTGGACATGAATGCGATCCAGGCAAAAGCAATCACCGGAGCCAACCAGCCTAGCCATTGTTGATATGGATGAGTGGCGCCGCGCGGCGCATCCAGCATTAAAAGAAACAACGGTAGTGCCAAAAAGGTGAAGCGCTGAAACACAAAGGCCACTCCGAAAAATAAACTCGGTACAAACAGCAACACGATAACGATCACACCCAACGGGATCAGGCGGGTACGCGACGTTGTGATCCGATATCCCGCCAACAGCGGCAGGCTGAACAACACCAGCCCGAAGACGGTCATGATGACAGCGGGCCTGACGCCCAGCAGTCGCGGAATGAAGCCGTTGATCCGCCCCCATTCCACATGCTGGGGATTGACCCACGATGCCAGGAATACGTAGTACGAATCGACAGTGCTAAACCAGGACAGATCCCACTCAATCGGTAGCTTGCTCATGGGATGGGCCTGGTTAACGGCAACCCAGACAATCAGCAACGGCAGCGGTGTTAACAGCGGCCACGCCAGGTGCAGAAATTCTTTAACGCGCTGTGTGGAACACCACCAGTAGAGTGCTGCAATCCCGCCGAACAGCGCCAGGATCAACGCATGGGAAAAGAACAGCAGGTAGAGCAAGCAGATCATCAGCAACGTTGAACGCAGGTTGGGTTGCTTCTGCTGCTGCCAGACCAAGCCGAGAAACAGCAGGCCGATGGGTGCGGCAACGAGAAAGTTAATGAACCCCCATTGATAACTGAATCCATACAACACCGGAAACACCAGCCACGCCCAATAGGGATCGGCACCGGCGGCGCGCAGGAAGTAACGGGTTGCTAACGGGAACGCGGCCAACGCCAGCGAAATCACCAGCTTGCTCGCGGCGACAATGCCCAGCACGGGCGTGAAAACGGCGATCACGCTGTAGCCGAGCAGATACGGTGTAAACAGATTCGTGTCGAACAGCGGCGCGAAAGGGAAGCTGGCATCGTGCAGATTCAGGAACAACGCGATCTGTGCGGCGTGCTGCGGCAGGTCCACCATCGGTGGAAAATGCGCTAACCAGACCGGCAACATACTCAGCAGGCACGCCAGCAGAAACAGGTATTTTTCGGCGTGATGTTTAGGCGGCATCAGGTTCCGCGCATCTATTCTTCATGCATGGGAGCCACATTTTTTCTCGCCACGAGGCTGGCCGGGAAGTCGCAGCTAAACGTGCTGCCTTGGTCCACGACACTTTCGATGCGCAACTTGGCTTCATGGCGTTGCAAGACATGCTTGACGATGGCGAGGCCCAGTCCGGTGCCGCCGACTTCGCGCGAGCGGGCCGCATCCACACGATAAAAACGTTCGGTCAGGCGCGGAATGTGGTGTGCGGGAATGCCGATGCCGGTGTCGGAGACGACGCAATGCGCACCCGCCGCATCGCCGTACCAACGCACGCGAATGACGCCGTGCGGCGGCGTGTACTGCACCGCGTTAAACACCAGATTCGAAAACGCGCTGTGCAGTTCTTCGGCGTTGCCACGTAACCACAGCGTGTTGTCGCATTCGAGCTGAATGCCGTGGTGTTTGTCGCCGCTCAATAACACGGCCTCTTCCTTGATGGCCACCAGCATGGTCGGCACCGACAGGGTCTCGCGGCGCTGAACACTGTGGTCGGTTTCGAGGCGCGACAGCAACAACAGGTGTTGCACGATAAGCTGCATGCGCCCGGTCTGCTCTTGCATCAGTTGCAGCGAGCGCCCCCACTGCCGCGCGCACGCGTCGTCGCCGTCGGTCATGGTTTCGAGAAAACCCATGATGACCGTGAGCGGCGTGCGCAGTTCATGCGAGGCATTGGCGATGAAGTCGCGGCGAATTTGTTCCAGACGCTGCACATGAGTGATATCGCGCGCGATCAACAGCCGCTGATTGTCACCATAGGGCACGACGTGAATCAGCAGGGCAACCTGACTGTCAGTGGGCGACTGCAATACCAGCGGTTGCAGGTAGTCGCGCTGGCGCAGGTAGGCAACGAAATCGGGGTGGCGGATAAAGCTGTCAATCCGGTAGTCAACATCGTGCGCCTCGATGTTTAACAGGCGCGAAGCGGCGCTGTTGAACCATTCGATCTCGCCGTGTTCCTTGAGCACCACGGTGGCGTCCGGCATCGCCGAGGTGGCTTCGCGAAAGCGGTTCAGCAACGTGGCGAGGCGGCGTTTGTGGCTGCGGCTGCGCTGTTGAATTTTATAGATCGAATGGTACAAATCTTCCCACACGCCGCCAATTTCCGGGGGGTCGGAATTGCGGTGCAGGCGCAGCCATTGATCCAGGCAGTACAGCCGATACAAGTGATAGGCGAGGTGAATGGCAACGGCGATGAGCAAGCCCAAAGCGATGTGATCACTGAAAATGCCGACCAGCAAACCTGCGGTGACCAGCACGCCCAGACGCCAGAGTTCTGCGATCCAGTGATCGAGCAAGCTTATTCCTTCGCTGAGAAGCGGTAACCCGCACCGCGTACGGTTTGAATATAACGATCATGTCCCTGCGCTTCCAGAGCTTTGCGCAGGCGGCGGATGTGCACATCGACGGTGCGTTCTTCGACATACACATTGCTGCCCCACACCTGATCCAACACTTGGGTGCGGCTATACACCCGTTCGGCATGGGTCATGAAAAAGAGTAGCAGACGAAATTCGGTCGGGCCCATTTCCAACACCTGATCGCCGACCGTCACGCGATGGCCGGTGGTGTCCAGACTCAGATCGTTGACCGTGATTGGCGCGTCGCCACTGTGCGGTTGATAGCGCCGCATGACCGCCTTGATGCGCGCCACCAGCTCGCGCGGCGAAAACGGTTTGGTGATGTAGTCGTCGGCGCCGACTTCGAGGCCGCGAATGCGGTCGTCTTCTTCGCCGCGCGCGGTGAGCATGATCAGCGGTAATTCCTTGGTGGCAGCTTCGCGCTTGAGACGGCGTGCCAAGTCGATGCCACTCATGCCCGGCAGCATCCAGTCTATGAGCGCCAGGTCGGGACACCGGTCGGCGATCACGACCAGCGCACGTTCGCTGTCGGCGGCTTCGCGGCAAGCAAAGCCGACGCGTTCCAACGCGAAGCGCACCATCTCGCGAATCGCGGCTTCGTCTTCGACAATCAGAATGGATGTGGTCACGGTGTCACCCGCCGGGAGGAATTAGGTTACACGGCTGTCATCGTAGCGACCGATTATGACAGCGGCGTGACTGTAGCAACCTGCCGGACTTGAACCGAAGCAACGCCTTCGCCGCCATCAGGCCACGTTGCATGCACCCCTGCTCAGGCTTTGGGCAAGGTCACGCCGCGCTGAGCTTGATATTTTCCGCCGCGATCTTTGTACGAAGTGGTGCACACTTCGTCGGACTCCAGAAAAATAAACTGCGCGACGCCTTCGTTGGCGTAAATTTTCGCGGGCAACGGCGTGGTGTTGGAAAACTCCAACGTCACGTGACCTTCCCATTCCGGCTCCAGCGGCGTCACGTTAACGATAATGCCACAGCGCGCGTAGGTGGATTTACCCAGGCAAATGGTCAGCACGTTGCGCGGGATGCGCAGGTATTCCACGGTGCGCGCCAGTGCGAAGGAGTTGGGCGGAATGATGCACACGTCGGCCTTCACATCGACAAAACTTTTGGCGTCGAAATTTTTCGGATCGACAATCGTTGAGTTAATGTTGGTGAAAATCTTGAACTCGTCGGCGCAGCGCACGTCGTAGCCGTAACTCGACGTGCCGTAGGAAATTAACTTGCCGTTGGCGGATTCACGCACCTGACCGGCCTCAAACGGCTCGATCATGCCGTGTTGCTGCGCCATGCGGCGGATCCATTGGTCGGATTTGATGGACATGACGACTCCGGACTAATGCTCTAAACGGCCGTGACACTGTTTGTATTTCTTGCCGGAACCGCACGGGCAGGATTCGTTGCGCCCAACCTTGCGCCCGGTGCGCACAAACGGCGCCGCAGCTTCCGCCCCTTCTGCCGCCGCAGGCTCGCCCGGTGTTTCCTCGGCGGCCAATGCCGAAGCTTCCGCATGCTGAAACTGCATTGGTGCCTGTTGTCGACGCTGTTCTTCGACTTTTGCGACATCGGCTTCGGCGCGGATTTGCACTTTGGAAATATAGCCGATGACTTCGGTCTTGATGCGTTCCAGCATTTCCGAAAACAGTTCAAAAGCTTCGCGCTTGTATTCCTGCTTGGGATTTTTTTGCGCATAACCGCGCAGGTGAATACCCTGACGCAAATAATCCATCGCCGCCAGATGATCTTTCCAGTGGCTGTCGAGCACCTGCATCATGATGGCTTTTTCAAAGTGGCGCATGACCGACGCGCCGGTCAATGCTTCTTTTTCCGCGTAGGATTTTTCCAGCGTTTCCAAAAGGCGCTTGCGCAACGGCTCTTCATGCAAGCTGGTGTCAGCTTCGAGCCACTGCTTGACCGGCAAACGCTGACCGAACTCGCGCTCCAATGCATCTTCCAGACCTACCACATCCCATTGCTCTTCCATGCTCTGCGGTGGCACGTGCACGCGGAACACACTGTCCACGGCGTCAATGCGCATCATTTTGATGGTGTCGGACAGATCTTCCGTGGCCATCAATTCGTTACGCCGCTCGTAAATCACCTTGCGCTGGTCGTTGGCGACGTCATCGTATTCGAGTAGTTGTTTGCGCATATCGAAATTGCGCCCTTCGACTTTGCGCTGCGCGTTTTCAATCGCCTTGGTCACCCACGGATGTTCGATCGCCTCGCCCTCTTCCATGCCGAGTTTTTTCATCATCGCCGACACGCGCTCGGACGCGAAAATGCGCATCAGATTGTCTTGCAGCGACAGATAAAAACGACTCGAACCCGGGTCGCCCTGCCGCCCGGAGCGGCCGCGCAGCTGGTTGTCGACGCGTCGTGACTCGTGCCGCTCGGTGCCGATCACATGCAGGCCGCCGCTTGCGACCACGGCGCTGTTGCGTAATTTCCATTCCTCGCGCAGCGCAGCGATGTGCTCTTCGCTGGGGTTCTCGAGCTTGGCAATTTCCGCGTTGAAGTTGCCGCCCAAGACGATGTCGGTACCACGACCCGCCATGTTGGTGGCGATGGTCACGGCGCCGGGACGACCGGCCTGCGCGATGATCTCGGCTTCGCGCGCATGCTGCTTGGCGTTCAACACCTCGTGCTTGATGCTGTCCTTGTTCAACATGCCGGACAGTAATTCGGAATTCTCAATCGACGTCGTGCCCACCAGCACCGGCTGGCCGCGCGTCTGACATTCCTTGATGTCGGCGACGATGGCCTGGTATTTTTCGCCGACCGTCAGATACACCAAGTCGCTATGATCAGTGCGCTGTACTGGTTTGTTAGTGGGAATCACCACCACTTCGAGACCGTAAATCTGCTGGAATTCGAAGGCTTCGGTGTCGGCGGTGCCGGTCATGCCCGCGAGTTTGGAATACAGACGGAAATAATTCTGGAAAGTGATCGACGCCAACGTTTGATTTTCGGCCTGAATCGGCACGCCTTCTTTGGCTTCAACCGCTTGATGCAAGCCGTCAGACCAGCGCCGTCCCAGCATGGTGCGGCCGGTAAACTCATCGACGATGATGATCTGATTGTCTTTCACAATGTATTCGACGTTGCGCTGAAACAGCGCATGCGCGCGCAGCCCGGCATACAGGTAATGCACCAGGCGGATGTTGCCCGCCTCATACAGCGATTCGCCTTCTTGCAGCATGCCGGCTTGCAGCAATAATTCTTCGGCGTGCTGGTGACCGTCTTCGCTCAATAAAACCTGGCGGGTTTTTTCATCGACGTAAAAATCACCGGGGCCTTTCTCTTCTGGCTGGCGAGTGAGTTTCGGCACCAATAAATTAATGCCCTTGTACAGCTCGGAGCTTTCTTCGGCGGGGCCGGAAATAATCAGCGGCGTGCGCGCTTCGTCGATCAGGATCGAGTCAACTTCATCGACAATGGCGTAGTGCAGTTTGCGTTGCGCCTTGTCGGCCATGCCAAAGGCCATGTTGTCGCGCAAATAGTCAAAACCAAATTCGTTGTTAGTGCCGTAGATAACATCACAGGCATAAGCTGCAATTTTCTGCGTAGCGTCTAGCCCTGGCACCACCACGCCCACGCTCATACCCAGAAAACTGTACAGCTTGCCCATCCACTCCGCATCACGGCGCGCGAGGTAGTCGTTCACCGTCACCACGTGCACGCCTTCACCGCTGAGCGCGTTCAGATAGACCGGCAAAGTCGCGACCAGTGTCTTGCCTTCGCCGGTGGCCATTTCGGAAATTTTGCCGCTGTGCAGCACCATGCCGCCGATGAGCTGGGTATCGAAGTGCCGCATGTTGAGTGTGCGCTTGCCCGCTTCGCGCACGGTGGCGAAGGCTTCGTTCAACAGGCTATCAACGCTGGCGCCGCTTTTCAGGCGTTGGCGGAATTCATCGGTTTTGGCGCGCAGCTGGTCATCAGGCAACGCAGCGAATTTTTCTTCGAGCGCATTGATTTGCGCGACATCACGGTACATTTGTTTCAGCAAGCGGTCATTGCGGCTGCCGAAAATTTTGCTCAGTAGATTGCCGACCATCGGAAAGAAACCTGGTGAAGAAAACGAAGGCGGGATTATAAGGTAAGGGTTGGCAATTAGTAAGCGTTACAACGGATACGCCGCGCGGTAACACGGCGGTGGGTGAAAAACGCTACGAACGGGAAATCTTTAGAGTGCCCTTTAGCCGTCGGCGCCGAACAACTCAGCAGGCTTGGCATCGATGTATTCGCGCGGGTTGACGATGGTGCCATTGCGCACCACTTCGAAGTGCAGATGCGGCCCGGTGGAACGCCCGGTCGATCCCATCAGCGCAATTTCCTGGCCTTTTTTCACCGTGTCGCCCACGGCGACCAGGAATTCTTTGCAATGTCCATAACGCGTTGCATAGCCATTGCCGTGGTTTATTTCCACAAGATTGCCATAGCCTGAGCGATCACCGGCAAAGGTCACAACACCCGAGGCCACCACTTTGATCAGACTGCCGTCCTTACCTGCGAAGTCGATGCCGCCGTGATGCCCGATGCCACCTTTGAAGGGGTCGGTGCGGTTGCCAAAATAAGACGAAATCCAGCCGCTTTCGACCGGCCGACCGGCGGGAAATACTTCCGCCTGCAAGTTGCGGTTCATCAGCAAGGTTTCCAGCACGCCCAGTTGCTGGCTGCGATTTTCCAATTGCCTGGAAAGGGTTTCCAGCGCGGAGACAAAATCCGAAACCGGCAGCGGCGCAAGCTTGTCATTTGACTCAGGGCCACCCACGCTTGGGCGTTGTTTGAAATTGAACTCGCCCTTGTCAAGGTCCGCCATTTTGGTCAACCGGTCGCCGAGGGCATCTAGGCGGATGGCCTGGGCTTGCATCTGACCCAGGCGCAGCGCCAGCGCATTCATGTTGTCACGCGCGTTACGCACCGAGTCGTCAACCTTGGCGCGCTGGACTTGTAATTCGGTATGCAGGTTCTGGTACAAAGCGCCGGGCGCCAGCGTGCCGTGTTTGGAACCCACTACGTACCCGAGCACCAGGAACGCCAAGGGTAAAATAAATACCAGCATGACGGACAATGCCAATACGACACCCCGGGTCAGCGTAATATGGCCAAAGCCGCTCTTGGTGTTTCTGACCAATATAATGTTCATAACCGTAGTCGCCCCGCGTGTCGCGTATGGAATATACTCGTCTGACTGATTACCACAGGAAGCGGTTCATAAAACTTACGGAGCGCAGACCTAATCACCCCTTACCGTCCCCTTGCGTCGTGTATCGTCATGGGCCTATAAAGCATGAATCGGCCACCCACACCCCGCCAAATTCTAAACCCAAAGTGTGACCAAGTTCGCAATCTTGTGGCCGCCACACGTCAATTGCAAGCACTGGCTTGCGCCCTGCGCGAATGCCTTCCAGACGAAGAACGCGCCCATCTGCGTGCGGTAACAATCACCGGACAGGACAGCGTGCTGTGGGTGGATTCGCCAGCCTGGGCCACACGCTTCCGCTTCAGCGTGCCGGTATTTTTAAGTCAGCTACGCAAACTGCCGGGGGCTGAAAAAGTCGCGACGCTGCAAGTCAAAACGTTACCGCAGGAGATGTTAGAGGTACCTGTATCTTTACCGCTGCGGCGATTGTCGCCTGAAGCTGAGCAGGTGATCTCAGCCTGCGCCGCGCACACCGAAGACCCGCAGTTGCGCGCCGCATTACAGCGCTTGGCGACCAACGCCACAACGCGAAAAAAAACACCAGGAGAATAAAAACTTCGGATTAACTGGCGAGTGCGCGCTGATTAAGCGTCACAGGTGTCGGCGAATCACTGGCGAACATCACCAACTCCCATGCGTCTTCGTCTGCCAGCAACGCGCGCAACAAGGTGTTGTTCAATGCATGGCCGGACTTGTAACCGCTGAATGCGCCGATCAGACTGCGCCCCAGTAAATACAAATCGCCGATGGCGTCGAGCACCTTGTGTTTTACGAATTCATCTTCGTAACGCAAACCGTCTTCGTTCAGCACGCGGTAGTCGTCGAGCACGATGGCATTGTCGAGCGAGCCGCCCAAAGCCAGATTGCGATCACGCAATTGCTCAATTTCACGCATGAAACCAAAGGTACGGGCGCGGCTGACTTCTTTCGCAAACGAGGTGGTGGAAAAATCGATGGTGGTGTCCTGCGGACCACCATTAAATACCGGATGGGCAAAGTCGATTTTGAACGATACCTTGAATCCGTCAAACGGATCAAAACGCGCCCATTTTTCACCGTCTTTTACTTCAACGCTACGCTTGACGCGAATAAACCGCTTGGGTGCGTTTTGCTCCACAATACCGGCCGATTGAATCAGAAACACAAACGGGCCGGCGCTGCCGTCCATGATCGGGACTTCCGCTGCGCTGAGGTCAACGTAGGCATTGTCAATCCCCAGCCCCGCCAGCGCCGACAGCAAATGCTCCACTGTGGCAATACGCGCTTCGCCCTTCACCAGCGTGGTCGAGAGCTGCGTGTCGCCGACGTTCTCCGGCCTTGCAGTAATTTCCACCGGCGGATCAAGATCGATGCGGCGGAAAATAATACCGGAATCCGCCGCCGCTGGCCGCAGCGTCAGAAACACCTTTTTACCCGTGTGCAATCCCACGCCGGTCGCGCGAATCACGTTCTTTAATGTGCGCTGCTTAATCATGTCGCCGCAATGAGTCAGTCCGATGCTGTCAGTGAATACTCGTCCCTCTGCTGGAGGGCTTGAAATAGTAGCACAGGATCGGAGTCACGACATGCGCCATTCAGGCGCAGGTGCAGTGGCACGGGAGATTCAACACCCACGGCCTGGCAATGCGGGAAGGGGATCATTACGGGATGGGCAACGAAATCGGCGGTTGACAGTACACAGGTCAGCGTACTCTCTTGCCTATGCCCCATCCTTGAACATAAAAAAAGGCACGGCGCGCAGAGCTACGCCGTGCCTTATGCCTGCAACCGATCAAGGCAAATTAATGCGCCTTGTGTTCTTTGATCTCGGTGGTGTGGCCTTTATCGTCGATGGAAATGACCACCATCGAACCGGCCTTGATATCGCCCACTTTCTTGGTCTTGTCGTTGAAATGGCCTTTGAATTCCTTACCGGCCTTGTCTTTCAACATGTAGAACTCACCATCGATTTTCACCAACGTAGCTTCCACGCCCTTGGCGTCCGCCGCCAGGGTCAAACCGGAAAACGACATCATGCCCACCGCGATTAATGCTGCAATTTGCTTCTTCATAGAGATCTCCAAGAGTGAATACCTATTAGGTTTCGAACATGATTAGTTCTTGTTGTCGACTTTACATACCGCCAGATGAACGCGACCTGAATCCAA